>NZ_BDSM01000008.1:0-82873 GCF_003112475.1 Microcystis sp. 0824
CCCCCTTATTAAGGGTATATCCCCCCGCCTATCGGCACCCCCCTTATTAAGGGTATATCCCCCCGCCTATCGGCACCCCCCTTATTAAGGGTATATCCCCCCGCCTATCGGCACTCCCCTTATTAAGGGTATATCCCCCCGCCTATCGGCACCCCCCTTATTAAGGGGGGCAGGGGGGATTAAAGGCAAACTCCATTTTTTTAACAGCTTATAGCCTGTATTGTTCTAGTTGGGCGTTGGAGGTTTCAGCTATCAGCTTCTTAAGGCAATAGGCAAGGGACTCCAAGAAAGAATCTGGCAATTCCCTTACCTAAAAAGAAGGTCAGTACGTCAAGGCTTTTAGCTTAACAAATTAGGTTTAAGATTGGGACCAGTTATCAGA
Organism: Microcystis sp. 0824; assembly: GCF_003112475.1. Classification (NCBI taxonomy): domain Bacteria; kingdom Bacillati; phylum Cyanobacteriota; class Cyanophyceae; order Chroococcales; family Microcystaceae; genus Microcystis; species Microcystis sp. 0824. The sequence goes on from NZ_BDSM01000008.1 coordinate 383, forward strand.
TGTGAGTTTTTAGTTCACCGCTTACTGATTACTGTTCACTGACTAAAATCCTATCCCCAAAATAACCAAGAGCGCAGATTTTCCAAGAGAATATTTCCCTGTCACCTTCCGCTAACTATCAATTTTTGGTTGTTATGCCAGAAAGCTTTTAAGCAATCTGGGAAGAATATCTATTGGACTCGTGTTCCAGTAGTGCAGGAACCGCCGCCTGCTGCCGCTGTCGCTCCAGTAGTAGGGCTAGTTGACTCGCAAATAATTGAACTGAAAACACCTTCACTAGTTTGACCTACAGAAGAAGAGTAGTCGCGAATATCGCTGGTGTAGGTGCTGATAGCGGAAGCATCAGTTATAGCAGAGGTGGCACTAACGCCGGTAGAGTCGGGGTAGGTGTAGTATGTGGGTTGTATAGATACGGGCAACTGGTTACTAGCAGCTGTGGTGGAGAATGTTCCAAAACTACCAGTCTCTAAGCGGTAAGCCTGTTGGGCGCGGTTAATGGTACCGAGGTTGTTGCGAGCTTCAGCTTGTCTGCCTTTGGCCACCTGACCGAGGAGGTTGGGGAGAGCGATGGCGGCCAGTACACCGATGATGATAACGACCACTAGGAGTTCGATGAGGGTGAAACCCTTGTTACCGTTCTTTTTGTTGAGAGCTTGGATGAGTTTGAATTTGAAAGCGGAGTTCATGGCTGTGTGCTTGATGGATGTTTTTTGTTCTATATGAACATTTTACCCATCTGTTTCAGAAAACCTATCACCCTTGCAAAGAGTTTTTACCTTGCTGAATCAACGTACACTTTTACTAACTATGAGATGCCAACTGGACATCCTATCCAAAAGTTGGTTTGGGTCTAGGTTTTGAGTGCTATATTAGGGATCAAGAGTGCGAAACGTTTAGGCATGAAATAGGGCTGAAATGCCTGAAATAACCGCCTAGTAAGGTCTTCAGTCCCCTGACTGAATCCAACAGGTCAACCTTGACCCTGACCAACCTTATAACTGTTTATATGTCCCGACGTTTAGTATCACACGATACCAAATCAGGCAAGGGGACTCAAGGTCAATACACTTGTAATAAACCTTTACAAGGTGAGAGTAACGGCGATAGCCACCCCCAGATTCAGAAATCACAACTCTGGGACTGAAGCGGGGAACGGAAGGCTCCGAGGTGTAACCTAACACCAGAATCGAGACCACTGCCAACCATCCATGATTAGGTGTGAACCGAATGTCCGACCTGAACCATCGTAACCAATAAGCAGTGAAATAGGTTTATACACTGCGTTCAAAAGAATAAGGGGAAAAGTAAGGACTTTTTTGTTTCACTCACACAGACCTTTTAAAGTACCCCGGTGGAGAGGACAAATCTATAGATGGAATGCCCATATAAACGGAACGTAATAAACCCTTTAAGGCTCTGGTATCGGTCGAAACACCCAGTAGTGATAAGTGTAAGCGCAAACCTTAAAGGGTGTGAGATGTAACCAAAAGCCAACGCTTGACGGTAATAGTCAAGATATGCTAACGGGTTACGGTTTGATTGTAAGGATAGAGTCTAGTAGGAGTCTATATGACGAAATCGAGAGAAGGTGAAGGATTCGGAAAACCGAAAACCACTAAGACTACGAATGTATGGAAAGCTATCAACTGGGGTAAAATCCAAAGATATGTTTTCAAGCTCCAAAAGAGAATATACCAAGCGGCTAAATCGGGACAGGATGCAAAGGTTAGAAGGTTGCAACGTCTATTGGTGAAATCGTACTATGCTCGTCTATTAGCAGTTCGCAAAGTAACCCAAGACAATCAAGGAAAGAAAACAGCAGGAGTCGATGGAGTGATAGCAATATCCCCTGAACAAAGGCTAAAACTAACCGAAGAAATCAAGGGAACAATTAAATCAAAACCGCTAAGAAGGGTATGGATTCCTAAACCCGGTAGGGACGAAAAACGCCCATTAGGAATACCAACCATCAAAGACAGAGCTAGCCAAGCGTTGATTAAATCGGCACTTGAACCAGAATGGGAGTCAAAAATGGAAAGAACCAGCTATGGTTTCCGACCGGGAAGGTCAGCCCATGATGCAATATCGAGGATATACCTTAGCATCAATAAAAGTAACTACTTTGTATTAGATGCCGATATTGCCAAGTGTTTTGACCGAATTAATCACAACTTTTTACTGTCAAAAATTCATGGTCCAAGTTCCCTGAAAAAAGACATTAAACAATGGCTTAAAGCAGGAGTATTGGATAACGGCGTATTTGAAAAAACAGAAACAGGGACACCCCAAGGAGGGGTAATAAGTCCACTACTTGCCAACATCGCACTGGATGGAATGATGAGATTAATTGAAACTTTATTTCCCAAAAAGAGATATATTCAAGCCGTCTCAATAAGATACGCCGATGATTTTGTAGTAATATCCCCATCACTCGAAATCATTGAACAGTGCAAAACTGCTATTTCCGAATGGTTAAAACCTATTGGATTAGAACTCAAAACAGAAAAAACCAGAGTGTGTCATACACTTAACCCCATCGAGTACAATGGGAAAACGGAGGAACCCGGCTTTGATTTTCTAGGATTCAATATCAGGCAATACCCAACAGGAAAATACAAATCTGGGAAAACAGGAGGGAGAGGAAGCCAATTAATTGGTCACAAAACCCACATTAAACCCAGTCAAAAAGCAGTTAAAGCCCACACAGAAGCGATTAAAGGTGTAATCAAAAAACACAAAACAGCACCCCAAACAGCCCTGATTAGTCAACTAAACTCAATCATTAGAGGTTGGGCTAACTACTACTCAGGAGTAGTATCTATGGATACCTTCAATAAACTAGACTACACAATCTGGTTAATGTTAAGGGCATGGACAGTATCAAGATGCGGTAAAGCGGATTACGAAAAGCTGAGAAACTACTTTAGACCGGGTACAGTTAAACTCAGCAACGGAAAAGAAAGACAAGAATCTTGGTTATTCCAAGCCAAAGGCGGTCTTTATTTATGGAAACATAACTGGACACCAATCGTCAGACACACCCTAGTACGCCCCGACGCTTCACCATACGACGGAAATTGGACTTACTGGGCGACCAGACGAGGACAAGCAATCGACACACCGACAAGAGTAGCCAAACTACTTAAGAAGCAACAAGGCAAGTGTAGCCGATGTGGGCAGTACTTCACCCCATCGGATTTAATTGAAGTTGACCACATTCATCCTCTCAGCTTAGGCGGGAAGGATGAATATAAAAACCTTCAACTACTACACCGCCACTGTCACGATAATAAATCGGCATCTGATGGAAGCCTAAATCCATCTGGTTTGACAATTACAGAAGTCAAACTAGATAATACAAGGTTAACCAAAGGAAGTCAAGCTGTATCCTTAACAAGGGAACAGTCAAACTAGGAGCCGTGTGAGGTGAAAGTCTCATGCACGGTTCTGAATGGGAGGGGAGGTCGGTGACGACCTTCTCGACCCCTAATAATGCTGTCGTGAAACGAAGGGGTTTTAAACCCAAATTTTCGATAATCAGATAGCCATTATCTCAAAAACTAAGCTAAGACGCATTTAAACCGCTTATTTTTAAATTAGCCGAACCTCCCCCAATCCCTTTACTGTTGCCTTTTGCCTCTTGCATGAGTGCCTCGTCTCAACAAGCAATTTAAATTACGAACAGCTTATCACCATGATGATCGATCCGCAACAACTCATCGAACTGGCTCTCAAATCAGGAGCGGTGGCAGCCGAAGTTTATCAATCTTCCTCCCTTTCCCATCCTGTTTTTTTTGAGGCTAATCGTCTCAAACAGCTAGAAAGTTCCGAATCCGTGGGAACTGCCTTAAGATTATGGCGCGAGGGTTGTCCGGGGTTAGCGGTGGGTTATGGTGATGTACAACCAGAAATTTTAGTAGAAACGGCGTTAAATTTATCCTATCTCAATGCCCCGGAAGAAATCGAATTTTCGGCACCACGACGGGCAGTTTATGACCCGATTGGTCAGGATGTGGCGGTAGAATCTTTAATCGCGATGGGTAATCAAATGATTGGCCATATTCGCCAAGTTTATCCTGAGGTTATTTGTAGTGGTGAATGGGAATGTGAACGGGAAATCACCCGTTTGGTTAATTCCCAGGGTTTATATTGTCAATATACCGATACAGCTTTGAGTTATTATCTGGGGATTGAATGGGTACGGGGGGAGGATTTTCTCGCGGTTTATGATGGGGAATATACCCGCAGTACACCCCATCCCGAAACGGTAATTAAACAGTTATTGCAGCGACTACAATGGGCAGCCAATAATGTGGATAGTCCCACGGGAAAATTACCAATTTTATTGACCTCTAATGCAGTTACCCTCTTATGGGGTACGGTGGAGATGGCTTTAAATGGTAAACAGATATTAGAAAAGTCTTCGCCCTGGAGTGATAAAATCGGTCAATTGGTGATGTCAGAAAAGTTAACTTTATCCCAACAACCGGACCAAGAACCCTATAGTTGTCCCTTTGATGATGAGGGAACTCCTACCAAATTTTTATCTTTAATTGAGGGAGGTAGAGTTAAGGAATTCTATAGCGATCTTACCACGGCCAGATTGTTAAAAACTACTCCGACGGGAAACGGTTTTCGTCCCGGTTTAGGGGTTTATCCCATGCCGGATTTAGTTAATTTAATCGTGGCACCGGGAGAGGGAACTTTAGAGGATTTAATCTCGCAAATAGATGAGGGCCTAGTTATCGACCAAATTTTAGGTCATGGGGCCGATATTTCGGGCGATTTTTCTGTCAATATCGATCTGGGTTATCGCATAGAAAAGGGCAAAATCACCGGACGAGTTAAAGATACAATGGTAACGGGAAATGTTTATACCGCTTTGCAGAATTTAATCGCTTTGGGGTCCGATAATCAATGGAATGGCTCCTGTTATACTCCCTCGCTAATTGTTGATAGTTTATCGGTGGTGGGTTAAATCAGTTATCAGTTATCAGTTATCAGTTCACTGTTTACTGAGATTAACTCAGCCTACTTTTTGGGGTTAATTCTTTGGGGCTTTATTTGACCTGAAAAGAGGGAGTTCGCAGGCAGGCACGGATTCCCATTCTATAAGAAATTATCTGTCAAGTCGTGGGGTTTTGTCAAGCCTTTGAGGAAAAAAAATTTAAGCGACACTCAAGGGGAGAAAATTGTCAGCAGAGATATTATTTAATTCCCCCTGTGAGTCGGTATTTTTTAGCCTGGCATTAACGCTTTAGTTGTCGAGGCACCAAGGCGATTTAATTGCCGATTAATTTGCCATCCGACGAGGGTTAAACCCAACCACTGACCGAAGATTGCCAAAGCAAAAGAGGGAAGTGTAGCGTATTTAGTAGCGGCAATGGGAAGAAAAGTAAACAACCATAAAAGCGGAGATTGACTGGGATTAACCCGCAAGACAGCGAAACAGAGGAAAGGGAAAATAATCAAAATGCCGATGCTAGTGGCTGCCAGCAAAGCGCGTTTATTCGTGCTGGCTAACATCAATAATTGGGCGATAGCGGCATAGACTAAAATCATGTTCATTGCCAAGAGAAACCCGGCTGCAGTGGCTAGTTTATATTGATGGAGAGGGGCGATAAAAATAGCGGGAAGGATGAATAAAATGGCAATGGCGAGGTTAACAGCCATGGCTAGGGTAGAAGGACTTTTTTCGCCAAAGATTAAAGCTTTCCCTAGACTAATGCCTGTTTTTCCTTGCAGATGACGATAGCGCGCCCAATCTTGGAGAGTTTGACGGGGGGGAGTGAGGGCAAAAAGGATTAACAAGCCAAAAATCGCCACAAAAACGCTAAGAATGACAAAATTATCGAAAAGATAGCTCGGTTCCAGCGTTTGGAAAACAAAACCTAGGCTAATAGCACTAAAACAGCCCATCATCCAATAACTTTGGGGTTTACTAACAAGAGTAGCGAGGGGATTATGGAAGCGACGCTGGATAATTCTGGTTAAACCGTAGGCACAGAGGGCGAAATTGAGCAAAATTAAGCTAATACCCATTATAACCGATTGCCAGAGAGATTGACCGTACCAACGCAGATCGAAGATTTGTGAGATTCCTAGATAGCGTACCGCATCGGGGGGGAGAAAGGTAGATTTAACTAGATAGGGAAGGAAAAAACTAGGATTAAAGAGAATTAACCAATCAAAGGGGGTACGGAAACCGCCATAGCCCGATAAAGTAATAATACTGCTATAAAACACAAAGATTAAGACTGCAGCACTGCCTAACCAGGGTTGAAATCCCCCTAACCATGGCGTGGCTAAAGCGAAACTAAGGGCAGCATGATAGAAAAAGGCACAACTAGCGATCAGAACCGCGTAGAAGGCTAAAATTAACGACAAGGGAATACCTGCTAATAAACCCGCCCCCAAGTGAAAGGGTAAAGCGAGAAGACAGACGAGATAGAGGAGAATGGGAACCCCGAAAATTTTGCCGATAAAAATCGTTTTGGCGGGTTGGGGACTCAGACGGATAAAATTAAGTGTACCCCGGCGCTCTTCCCCAGAAAGATCCGCAATTAATTGATAGGTTCCCACCACTAAAAGAGCGAAAATGCCGGTAATGCTCAGAAAAGTGAAGATATCTAACCACCATAACCGGGAGATAATCATCCATTGACCATTTAGGTCTTGGATACAGTATTTAAGCCCACTATAGGGATCATAATCGTTGTTATGGGGGGGATTAGCGGTACAGTAACGATTAAATCCCGCCCCTACTGGCAAGAGATTTTGATAGTATAAATAAACTAATAATTGACCAACTAAGGAGATGACCGAGGCGATCGAGATATTTTTCGGGGTTAATCTTCCTTGCCATTCTCGCATAATTTGCGGGTTGGTTTCCGTAAGGCGATCGATTATTGTCGTTATCATATTTCTTTCCTCTCTACAGCCGTTATTAGGAGCTAATCCTAGATTAACTCAGTAACTTCTCGATCGGTTCGGGGAGAAAGAACTCGATCGAGATGCAGCTAAAATCTGGGTTCGGGAATCAAAAAGGGAAAAGTGCCGGACCCAGGAGCTTCTGTTTTACACTAGAATTTGGCCGCCTGAATCTAGATCTATGCCCACTCTGACCCTCAATTTTCCCCTAACTGCCGTTGTCGGCCAAGAAGCGATTAAATTAGCCCTACTCTTAGCCGCCGTGGATCCCGCCCTAGGGGGTGTGGTAATTGCCGGTCGTCGGGGAACCGCCAAATCAGTCATGGCGCGAGCGATACATTCCTTACTGCCACCGATCGAAATTATTGCAGGTAATGTCTTTAATTGTGATCCCAATAATCCCGACGAATGGGACGATCGCACTAAAGAAGAATATAGCAGTGGAGAGGTCGCCACGGAAGTTATCCGGGCCCCTTTCGTGCAGATTCCCCTAGGAGTCACCGAGGATCGTTTATTGGGTTCCGTCGATGTGGAAGAATCGGTGAAACAGGGGGAACCGGTCTTTCAACCCGGTTTATTAGCCAGCGCTCATCGGGGAATTCTCTACGTCGATGAAATTAATCTACTCGATGACCAAATTGCTAACCAATTACTAACGGTTTTAAGCGAAGGACGTAACCAAATCGAACGGGAAGGCATCAGTTTTCAACATCCCTGTAAACCGATCCTGATCGCTACTTATAACCCAGAAGAAGGGGATTTACGAACCCATTTATTAGATAGAATTGCCATTGCGCTTTCCGCCGATGGTGTCCTCAGTTTAGACCAACGAGTCACCGCCGTCAATCAGGCGATCGAGTATGCTGTGTCTCCCACCGCTTTTATCGCCCAATATGCCCAAGAAATCGATGATCTAAAAACCGAAATTATCCTAGCGAGGGAATGGTTAAAAGAGGTAAAAATTAAACCCGAACAAATTAGTTATCTAGTGGAGGAAGCGGTGCGAGGTAAGGTAGAAGGTCATCGCGCCGAGATTTTTGCCGTGAGAGTAGCCAAGGCGGCCGCCGCTTTAGAAGGTCGGGATTTAGTCAGTGCCGATGACTTAAAAAGAGCCGTCGAATTAGTTATTGTACCTCGATCGCTGATTACGCCGCCACCTCCAGAACAGGAACAACAGCCACCGCCACCACCGCCACCACCGGAACCGCCCCAAGACGAAAACCAGCAGGAACAGGAAGAAAAAGAGGAGGAGAAAGAGGAGGAAAAAGAACCGGAACAGCCGGATAATCTGCCGGAAGAATTTGTTTTCGACCCGGAAGGGGTTTTACTGGATCCCAGTGTGCTGTATTTTGCCCAGATGGCCCAGCGTCAGGGGAAATCGGGGGCGCGTAACCTGATTTTCTCGGAAGACAGGGGACGTTATATTAAGCCGATGTTACCCCGGGGCAAGGTGAAAAGAGTCGCCGTCGATGCCACTCTCCGGGCGGCCGCCCCCTATCAAAAAGCCCGTCGCTTAAGGAATCCCGAACGTCATGTGATTATAGAAGAAGGGGATCTGCGCTCAAAACGGCTGGCCCGCAAGGCCGGTTCTTTAATTGTCTTTGTCGTTGATGCCTCCGGTTCCATGGCCCTGAATCGGATGCAGTCGGCCAAAGGTGCGGTTATGCGTCTGTTAACGGAAGCTTACGAAAATCGCGACCAGATTGCCCTGATTCCTTTCCGGGGTGAGCGAGCAGATGTACTATTACCGCCGACCAAATCGATTACCCTAGCGAAAAAACGTCTAGAAACCCTGCCCTGTGGCGGCGGTTCCCCTTTGGCCCACGGTTTAACCCAAGCGGTTCATGTGGGGATGAATGCCCGTTTATCGGGGGATATCGGTCAAGTGGTGATTGTGGCGATTACCGACGGGAGAAGTAATATTCCTTTGGCGAAATCTCTCGGCGAACCGATTCCAGAGGGGGAAAAACCCGATATTAAGGCAGAACTGCTCGATATTGCCGCTAAAATTCGCTCTTTAGGCATTAAACTGCTGGTTATCGATACGGAGAAAAAATTCGTCTCCACTGGTTTTGCCAAAGAATTAGCCCTAAAAGCCGGGGGTAAATATTATCATCTACCCCGGGCCACGGAACAAGCGATCGCATCTATGGCCCGGGGGGCAATTGCAGGACTGTAGCTAGGGTTTACCAAAAAAGGGTTTCCCGGGGGCAGGGTGTGGGGTGTAAGGTGTGGGGGAGAGGCGGCTTTTTTGAGTTCTTCTGTCTCGGAGTCTCCTCACCTAAGGTCAGATTTTTGATTTTTGCAGGAGAGCTAATATTGAGATGTACTCCTAAAAATTAGTTAGGGCTTGCTGAATAATGAGAGTTCTTGCATAACTAATTTTTGAGGGTTTAAAAACGGCAAAAATAAGGATTAAATTGCCTAAAATTCCTAAATAAAGTATTTAATTGATTAAGGCTCATTCTTAATTCTCCTGACTACTGACTACTGGCTACTGACTCCTAACCCTAACAACGATTTTTGATTTTTACAAGAGGTCTATGGTAAAACCCTTTTAAAATAAGGCTTTTGACCTGTTAAAGTCCGATGTTCATGCTGCGAAAATCGGATTGGGACCCCCAAAAACCTTGCATTATTCTTTTTATAGTACAAGCTTGGTACAACAAGAGAGGGCAACAAAGCCTGAAACTCCCGACTCCTGACTCCTGACTCCTGACTCCTAACCCCACCAACAAACTTTTTCAGCAAACCCTAGTTATTGACTCGAATTTTGCTGATTTTCTGTTTTTTTTCGGTCCAGTGTGACAGCATCTAGAAAAACTTAACAATAATCAGCAATAAGCGAGAGATATACTACAAACAAACATGAGCAAGTTTTAATTAAGATAACTATGAGCTTTCGATTTGGCAAAATCTTGATAGCAGGGGTATTAGCGACACTTTTGCTAGTAACTTCCTGTGCTAAAGCTCCCTCGCAATTTGACCAAGCGCAACAAGAAAGCACCGCTCGTGGGGCGGCGGCAGTGGTGAAAGAATCCACCTCTGGCGGCAGTTTTAATCAGTTTTTTCCACCTTCTGGGGGAGGATACGAGCGCGTCTATACCCAAGAGAAAAAAGGCTTTGCCGAGGCAAAACTGAAGCAAGAGGGCAAAGTTGTGGCTATGTTAGCCATATCTGACATTAGCAATAATCCCGCCGCGGCCAATAAATTCCAAGACAGTCAAACCACGATTAAAGGTTTTCCCTCTGTGAAACAGGGTGCAACCGCCACCGCCGTTTTAGTCAATAATCGCTATCAAGTCAAGGTTTTATCGCGGGAGCCGGATTTTACCGCCAGCGATCGCCAAGCTTGGTTAGCTAAGTTCGATTTAGATGGTTTAGCAAAGTTAAAGTAAGGAGACATCCGTGAGTAAGCCAATTTTTCAACTGGTGGACGAATTACCGACTAATAATCTCACCGTCAAAGTTCTCAAAACCCTTGATTATGTGGTGCCGGGAGAGTGGGATAACTTAGTCGGGTTTAAAAATACGATTATCAAAGTCACCGGCGAAACCGACGAAAGCATGATCCAACAGATTGGCGATCGAGCCGTTTGGTTGTTTAATGATAAATCCCAGGGCTATCAACGGGCGCTCTGGCTCTATCAAACCATCGACAGCGCCGATAATGCCTTAGCTACCGCCTCTCTGGCCAATGCCATCGGTGGTAAAATTCCCCTCATGGGCGGTTTAATCGAAAAATTAACCCCTGCCCCCGAAAAAGCGCAAACCATCGATCTAACCTTGAAATTAGTGACCGAATTAGTCGCTTTTTGTCAAATTAATGGCATTCCGGGGGATAGTATCGGGGATTTCGTCGCTTCTCTGGGAGATTATAGCGGCGAATCCCTGATGCGGATGGCGGCGTTAGTTTGTTTGGATGGTTTAATTCCCCTAGGGGGCAGTTTTATCCGCAAAGTGGAATCGAGCCTGAGCATTCTCCACCCAGAAGAATTAGAATCTAACTCTACTTTCGCCAGTATTAAAGAATTGATTCCGGGGGGAAATACTGCCAGAAAATTAGACTTTATCGGTCAAAGTTTCGACTCGACTAAAGGTTGGATGAGTGGTTTTGTTAGAGATCGCAGTTTGAGCCAGCAGGGATTATTGAGCAAAATTCAGGGATTTATCGACTTTTCTGCCGATAAATTGGTATATGTTGGGGCATTCCTCGATATGACGACTAATTACTATGAACATACCGGCATTCAAACCTTGGCTCGTCGTTTAATCGAAAGAGCCGTGGCGGAAATTTAACTGCAAGACTCTGAAACAAGCGAAGAAAAAGCCCTAGAAAAATGGGAGGAGTTGACTGAAGCTGGTGAGATACTATCTCACCAGAAATGCTCCTCTTTTCCCCTCAGGATGTAGGTGCTTACTTCAGCTATCAAAAAGCAGCAAGTGAAATGCCCGCACAAAATGGAGCGATCAAACAACCCCGATAAATTTTCCTGTCCCCAACCTGATATGATCGGGATTGCCCGGCTTACGATTAAGACCAATGCAAAATTTTCCTATCTCCAAATCTCAATGATTTAGGGCTTTTTTTCTTGGGAATTTGTCGTTAAGGACAGCAGCACCAGCTTATTTTTGATCTTTAGCCCCGCATATCTAACCGCTCATGTCTATGGAAGAAGCCTTGAAACTCCTAAAAGAATATGGATGTATTCAACTAAAAATTGCCCCATCTTCTGCAGAAGAAGAAGCTCTAAGACAGGCAATTTTATTAGTTAACCAAGGTTCGGAATCAATTAATTTAGGTATCTGTGCCGATAACAATGAAGAGGGATTTAAAGCCCTAAAAAGTTATCTACAAGCCCTAGGATACCCCCTCCCTAATAGTCTCCCAGAAGACCACCCAGAACAGGGAGCGGTGTATATTAAATATAATACTCAAAGACAAGCTTCCTATCTCGATTCCTATACGGGAACCTATCGCGGTGTCTTGGTTTCTTGTCAATCAGAAAATGATCAATTAGTCGGTACTTATGGTCACTTTCCCCTCGATTTATTCTCTTAAGAGCCATAGTTTTGGGGTTATTGAAGCGATTAACAATCATCGGCACCCCCCTGATCAAGGGGGGATTAAGGGGGGATATATTGAAACCACTTACTTAACCAGCAAAAAGCTCCCCACTCCTGTCCACTGAATTCTCTTTCCTGAATCTTTTTAACTTTTTACCTGAAAAAAATATGTATTTGTTAATTCCAGCAGCGGGAATGGGTAAACGGATGGGCAGCGATCGCAATAAGTTACTGCTCAGCCTGCACGGAAAACCGCTCCTCGCTTGGACTTTGCTGGCTGCCATGCAATCCAGGGCAATTATCTGGATTGGCATCATGGCACAACCGGAAGACTTTGAGGAGATCCGAGCAATTATCACCCCTATAAATGCCCTTAAACCCGTGCAAATCATTCAAGGAGGCGAAACCAGACAAAAATCGGTTTATAATGGCTTACAAGCCCTACCAGAGGGGGCTGAGACGGTTTTAATTCACGATGGGGCGCGCTGTTTAGCCACCCCCGAATTATTCGATCGCTGTGCCGCCGCTTTAGCCACTTGTCAGGGTTTCATTGCGGCGGTTCCGGTGAAAGATACGATTAAAATTGTCGATAGCGAGGGCTGGATTGAGGATACACCGGATCGCTCGCGGTTGTGGGCAGCCCAAACGCCCCAGGGTTTTCAGGTAAAATTATTAAAAGAATGTCATGAACAGGGACGAAAATTAGATTGGGAAGTCACCGACGATGCCGCCTTATTAGAAAAATGTGGTTTTCCCGTCAAAATTGTCGTCGGTGAAGAAACTAACTTAAAAATTACTACTCCGGGGGATCTGGCAATTGCCGAATATATTTTAAGTCAACGTTTGCCATAAAAGTTTACAGTAATTGTATTAGACTAGGTAGCGGTCAACTCTAGGCGGTCTCCGATGATTTTTCCCTTTATATCAGTAATCATTCCCATCTACAATAGTGAAGATGATCTTCCCGATTTGCTCAAATGTTTGCAAAGTCAAACCTATCCCCGAGAGCAAGTGGAGTATCTTCTCGTAAATAACAATAGCAGCGATCAAACCGGGTCTATTTTAGAACAGGCAGTGATTGAGACTAAAGGGTCAGGATTTCCGTTAGTTGTTCTTACAGAAAATCAGATTCAAAGTTCCTACGCGGCTCGTAATTTAGGCATAAAAAATGCCCGTTATGATCTGTTAGTTTTTACCGATGCCGATTGTCGTCCTTCCTATCAATGGTTAGAAGAAATAGTTAAACCCTTTAGTGATGCTGATATCGGTATCGTTGCGGGGGAAATATTCGCCTTAACTGGTAACTCAATCCTAGAAAAATATGCTGAACGTCGAGAGATTCTCTCGCAAAAATTTCTCTTAGAACACCCTTTTTCTCCCTACGGTCAAACAGCTAATCTAGCAATTAGAAAAGCCGCTTTTGAGAAAGTTGGTCTATTTCGTCCCTATTTAAGCACGGGTGGCGATGCCGATATCTGCTGGCGAATTTTACGAGAAACTCAATGGCAATTAGCCTATGCACCCACCGCCGTTATTTCCCATCGTCATCGTTCGACTATCAAGAGTTTTCGCAGTCAATTTCAACGCTACGGCCGTTCAAATCGCTATCTGCATGAACTACATGGTTGTGATTTACAAAGGAATTTTACCAGTTCCGAATTAATTTCTCGTCTCGGTCGTTGGTTATTAAAAGAGCTACCAAAAAATACCCTCAAGTTACTGTTTGGTAAAGCTGATATAGTAGATTTATTGGCTACTCCCCTCGATTTAATTGGGTTTCAGTCCCGCAGTCAAGGACAGGCCACGGCTAAATTACCCGAAAAAGCTAAAGAAATCGAATGGCTTTAATTTAGTTATCAGTTATCAGTTATCAGTAAACAGTTATCAGTTCACCGATTACTGTTTACTGATTAAGGTTTCCTCTATGGTTTCTCCCTGAGTGAAACATCCTGGAATATCCTTAATTTCTGATACATATCCACCGTCATCATCAGGATAAATTGTTATGGGATATTTTAACCCCAAATAAAACTCTAATGATTCAAGCTTAGTTTTATTACTTTTACTCATATTTTTACCTCTTTAAAGTTAGCAAATAGGATCAATATATTTTGAATAAACACTCAGAAAATATCAAGAAGGGAATCAGCTTTAAACCTTGTCCGTCAACTATCCATTCCCCTATTCTGGCGCTCCCCGCTTCAAAGTGAGGGACAAAATGAGGTAAGGTAAAAAAGCTGTGCCTATAACCGAGACTATGAGCGTTGAATGGCAATCCGTCAAAACCTACGAGGATATTCTTTACCATAAATGGGGGGGAATCGCCAAAATTACCATCAATCGCCCCCATAAGCGTAATGCCTTCCGTCCGAAGACAGTTTTTGAGCTTTACGACGCTTTCTGTGATGCTCGCGAGGATGCCCGCATTGGGGTAGTATTGCTCACGGGTGCAGGTCCCCACAGGGACGGCAAATATGCTTTTTGTTCCGGCGGCGATCAGACGGTGCGGGGTCAGGCGGGTTATATTGGCGATGATGGCGTACCCCGGCTCAATGTGCTGGATTTACAGAAATTAATTCGCTCCATCCCCAAGGTAGTTATCGCGCTGGTGGCGGGTTATGCGGTCGGGGGTGGTCATGTTTTACACTTGGTTTGTGATTTAACCTTAGCAGCGGATAACGCCATTTTTGGCCAGACCGGTCCGAAAGTGGGCAGTTTTGACGGCGGTTTTGGCTCTAGTTATCTAGCCCGGGTGGTGGGTCAAAAAAAAGCTCGCGAGATTTGGTTTCTCTGTCGGCAGTATAACGCCCAACAAGCTCTAGCAATGGGTTTGGTTAACCATGTCGTCCCGGTGGCGGAATTAGAGCAGGAAGGGATTAAATGGTCCTTAGAAATTCTCGAAAAAAGTCCCTTGGCGATTCGCTGCCTGAAATCGGCTTTTAATGCTGATTGTGATGGTCAAGCGGGTTTACAGGAGTTAGCAGGCAATGCCACTTTACTCTACTATATGACCGCCGAAGGAGCCGAAGGTAAACAGGCTTTTCTAGAAAAACGTCCCCCCGATTTTAGTCAATATCCTTGGCTACCCTAATCGGTGAGCAGTGAGCAGTAAACAGTAATCAGTGGGAAGTGGGAAGTGGGGATATGGGAAGAAAAAAAGCCGATGGCTGATAGCTAAAAGGCTGGCTGCCCCTTCAGATTCAGGCTCGCAAGCTATCTTCTCGCTGAAATCGCTATTAAAATTTCAATGCCATAGATCTTATCAATAGAATGGTATTCAATCAAAAATATTAAACTTACTAAAAATTGCTTGACAGATTGAATAAAAACTTATAATCTGGTGTCACATCGACTTACAACAACTTCATATCAGCATGAAAAAACTCTCTGCACTAGGTCTTGCATTGGGTGTTAGCTTGGCATTGGTTAATAGTGCCAAAGCAGATGCCGCTACTGTCAGTTATCAAACTGAGTTTTCTCGCTTTTTGCCTTCTACTTTTAATCCAGGCGATACTTTTAATTTGAGTTTCAGAATTCATGATCCTAACAGACCAAGACCAATTCATATCGTCAGGATCATCTATCATATTATAACTCCTCTATTCCCTAATATATTCATTCCATTGTTCTTTGAACAATTGTCATCGGGATCGTCTTCTAATTTTACAACTCCCCCCGGTTCAACCTCTCCAGATGGTGCCGATCTGACCTTAGCTGGTCTCGATGCTTTTGCTATAACCAATAGCTTTGTACCCTTTGATTTCGGAATTACTCGCTCAGATATATTAGCCGCCAATTTATCCTTTGAATTGGAAACCGATGGTTTAGTTGCAGGGGATGGGATTGTTGCTTCTCTTAATTTAAACGGAACAAGTATAGGTTCACAAGCATTTGAACCTATACCAGAGCCTAGCACAGTGTTGGCAATTTTAACTCTTGGTGGTGCCATGGCCACATTCAAGAAAAAATCTCAGCCTTTAGGGATTAAAGATTCCCAAGATAATGCCGCCTAAGACCATTTTTGACAAGTAATGCCAGAGATGGTTAATTGCCCTCACCTTCTCTCCCGTTCTGGGAGAGGGAGAGGGAGAGGGCGACGAATAAAGAAAAATGCTATTAATACTCCCTACTCCCACTGATCACTGATCAGCTATGCTAGTTTAGAGAGAGTAGTTAGGTTCGGTAGCAGCATTGGTTTCAAACAGAAGTGGTTTTTCCCTGATGGCCTTGACTGGGTTGTGTCCGATTTCCTTCTCAAAATGGCCATGATCTTGGGAGACAATCCATGACGATTTACGTTGGTAATCTGGTTTATGAAGTCACGAAAGAGGACTTGCAGGGTGTATTCGCTGAATACGGCACGGTTAGTCGCGTTTACTTGCCTGTAGATCGGGAAACTGGTAAAATGCGCGGTTTTGGTTTTGTGGAAATGTCCTCCGATGAGGAAGAAGCAAAAGCGATCGAAACTCTTGACGGGGCCGAATGGATGGGACGACAGATGAAAGTCAACAAAGCTCGTCCCAGAGAAGATAATTTTGGTGGTGGTGGCGGCGGTGAGCGGAAAAACTTCGGGCGCCGCGAACGTTAAAGAGATTCTTGGAAAATTCCAGAAGCGGTTATTTCTGATAACCGCTTTCTTATCGATAATTAATAAATCTGCGTTTCTTTTCTAACATCCTAATACCCATTTTAAATGGGTAACAGCTATGAATGATGAATCCATTGCCCCGATTTCGTCCTTGATCGAGGATGAACCGCTCCACCGCACATCGGAGCTGCCGATCTGGTTCGATAATTTCGCTAATCTGGCACAGGCCTACGAGGGAAGGCTCAACGAGTCCGATCCCGTAATAGAGCATTAGAGTTTCTCCACCCGATCACCCCCCCCCGGAGCGATTATCATCGTCGATGACTACGGTTTCTTTTCTTCGGGACCAAAGACGGCTGTAGATGAATTTATTCACGATAAAAATGATCGGGAAAAGGTCTATGAGTACATGATTCCAGATACTCGATACGGACATTTCATCCTTTTGACAAAAAAAGGCTAACAGACGCAAAGATATCCGTTCTTCTCTACCCGTAAATTGCCTCTGAATATCCAGTTTGTCGGGGGTAAATACAGAACCAAATCCTCGTTAAATCTCTTTAAAACTGCTCATTTGTCTGGCTGGACAGCTAAAATGAGAAAGTTTTAAGAAAGATAGATTTTGAGAATGTTATCAGGGAAAATCAAGATTTGATTCGCACCCACTCCTGTCCACCTTATTTGTTCTGATTTTCCCATCATCATCCAACCGCTGCCATAAACTTTGACAAAAAATGAAGATAGCAATCATCACAGCAACTCCCCAAAATGTCAAGCTTGGAAGTGGTACCTTCGTCACCAATATCCAACTGAATGACGAGTTGCGCTCCCAGGGTCATCTGGTTGATGTCTTCTCGCCAACCAAAGCATCGGGGCCGTTAGGCTATATGGCGCATCGCTTTCTTTGGAATTGGCGACTCGATCCCCGTCGCTTTGACCACTATGATGTGGTGGTGGGTTACGATATGGATGGTTACGCCATCAGCGATCGCCTGAAAGTCCCTTTTATCGTTTATATTCACGGTATTATTGCCGATGAAGCTACCTTTGAGCGGGGTTGGGTGCGAACTTCCTTAGAATTGATGGCAAAAGCCGAGAAAGTGAGCGTCCATCGCGCTGATATGGTCATCTCTACCAGTGAGTATTCCCGTACTAGACTCAAGCAACTTTATCAGTACGATGGCAATATCGAAATTGTTCATCCTCTAATTGATCTTAAAGGGTGGGATGCAGCGGTCGCCTCAGTCAAGTATGAGGAAAGAAACCTCGAGCAGAGGAGGCCGACGGTATTTTGTGTCGGTGTCCAGTATCCCCGCAAAAATGTTGTCACTTTGATCCGCGCCGCCGCAATTCTCCGCCGTCAAATACCTGATCTAGAGGTAAGAATTGCCAGCAAAGGTCCTGAATGGAATAATTTACGCCGTCTGGCACAAGAACTCAATTTAGGGCAAAATGTTACTTTTCTCGGCTATCTTTCCTATCAAGAACTGATCCAAGAATATCTTGATTGTCAAGTTTTTTGTTTACCTAGTCTGCAAGAAGGATTTGGCATAGTTTTTGCTGAAGCTATGGCCAGTTATAAACCGATTGTCGCTAGTCGTTCCTCCTCGACACCGGAGTTGATTGAAGATGGTGTACAAGGTCTATTAGCCAATCCCTTAGATGCCGAAGATTTAGCCAGTAAATTAGCGGAAGTGCTTCTCAATCCAGAAAAAGCTCGTTCCTTAGGGAAGGCAGGTAGAGCGAAAGTTTCAGAATTTGATGCACCGATTATTGCCCAACGCTTCAGTCAGTTATTAACCAATTTTCTGGAAAAATAGATTAACTTTGACAATAAAAATTTAACCCCTAACGCACAGCGTATAAATGGAAAATATCCACGAATGTCGAAGGTAGCAAGTCTCTTTTTTCTAGTTGAATTTTGAAGCCATTATCTGCCAGCATTTGGCTTATTTGTTTTAAGCGCCCCTTTTTATCGTGAATTTCAGCCACTATTTGCTTAATTTTTGGCCAGTCTTTAGCTTCGATGCTTTCAAATACTTCGTATTCTTCTCCTTCCACATCAATTTTCAATAAATCGATGGAGTCAATACCGAGTTCATTAATTACCGAGGATAGAGTTCTTACTTCACAGGCTACTTGTTCTTTTTCTTGGAAAAACTCTTCAAACAAATTTTCTATTTTTGGGTAATTCTGATCCACTTGAATATCTTCTAATTCAGCCAGGGTATCCTCTGGCTTTGTGGTTGAATTAGCAGACATATTCGGATAAAAAGTAAAGATTTTTGCTGGGTTATTTTCTGAACTTAATCCACAGTTAAATAAAACAACATCCTCTAAAGAATGCAAATGAATATTTTTTTGCAACACATCAAAAGTTGGCTTGATTGGCTCAAAGGCGAAAACTTTTGCTGTTGGTTCAACTCCCTTGACAAAAATAGAGAATAGACCGATATTGGCTCCAACATCAAAGATCACATCGCCTTCTTTGATGACGATATCATGCCCTTCATATTGCCTTTCAGTAAATATTTCCGAAAAAATGTATTCTGTTTCCTCTTTGCTACTACTGTAGTAACATTCCAATCCATTAGAAAAAGTAATTTTTTTGGCAATCACCGTCGATGTATAGTTGTAATCTTGGACAAAATTATATTAACACCATGAATCGCTCCCCGTCAAGAATGAGGTGACAAGCCTCCCTTTCTGGGGGATAGCTAAAAGCTTTGATGTGCCTAGTTTCTAATTTTTAACCTTCTTTTTAGGTAGGAGAATTGTCAGATTCTGTCTTTTGCCTCTTGCCTTCAAAAGCTGATAACTGATAACTGAAATGACGGACTTAAGCCACCTTTTTCCGTGACTCAAGGATGGGGTGAATAATTGTCCAGGCTAGGACGATAATTAAAGCCAAGATACCAAAACGAGCCATAGAACTAACTAACTGGTGCAAGGGGAACAAACGGCCTAAAAAGAAAGATAATGTCACCATAATCGTCGCCCACACCGTCGCTCCACCGAGATTACAGAGGAAAAAGCGACCGTAGGGCATTCGGGCAATTCCCGCCATGGGACCGGCAAAGATTCTTAACAAAGCCACGAAACGACCGAAAAAGACCGCCCGGGGTGCATTTTTACTAAATTGATCCTTGGCTAATTCTAGTTTTTGAGGCGGAATCCGAAAGAATTTGCCAACTTTTAACAAAAACGGCCAACCTCCAGCGCGACCGAGCCAATAGCCAAAATTATCGCCTAAAACTGCTCCTGTAATTGCGCTGACTAAAACTAACCAATAGTTTAAATCACCGCTACCGGCAAGGAAGCCGCCGACAATGGTGATGGTTTCTCCCGGGATGGGAATCCCCATATTTTCCAGGGTGATGCCGATAAATACTGCCCAGTATCCGTATTGGTGGGCGATTTCTTCAATATTTTCTAGGGATAATAGCTCTAGGGACATGGAGCGCTTTCTTAACAAAGGTTTACGAATATTCTAAGATATTTTTACAGTATTTAACCGTGGCTGAACATGACTTTTCCCAGTATTGATTTATTAGCAATTCGTCAGGGTGAGATAAAAGATTTGGCGGGCATGAACTTGTCAGGGGCTGATTTAGCGGGTGCAGACCTAGCTGGGGCGAATTTACGGGCAAATTTGCGCGGTGCTGACCTGACGGGGGCAAATTTAAGGGGAGCAGATTTTCGTAATGCCGATTTACGCGGGGCAATTCTCCTCGATGCGATCGTGACTGGGGCAAGTTTGGCCGGTGCTTTTTTAGCCGGGGCGGTTTTTAATCATCTAGATCTGTCCGGGGCGGATTTTCGCGGTGTCGATGGCCGGGGAGTGAGTTTTGTCGGGGCGATTTTAACCCACGCGGATTTTACTAGCGCTAATCTGTCCGGGGCAGATCTATCGGCCACCGATTTAGAGGAAGCAATTTTTTTCGGGGCGATTTTACGCGGAACAAATTTTACTGATGCCAATCTTCTTTGTGCTAGTTTAGCCTCGGCAGTAACCACGGGGGCAATTTTCGATCGAGCTTGTTTAGAGGGGACAGGATTAACCTAAATGGCTGATAAGACCTCTTGTAAAAATCAAAAATTGTTGTTAGGGTTGGGAGTCAATAGCCAGTAGTCAGGAGTCAGGAGAATTAAGAATGAACAATAATCAGTTAAATGGTCTATTTATAGACTTTATGCCATTTAATCCTCATTTATGCCGTTTTTGAACTCTGAAAAAATTAATTATGCAAGAGGTTTATAAAAGAAGATGAGTTTCTAATCAGTTGCTGTCACCTGCTCTAGATTGAAAAATCTTGACCATTTCCCTGTTTATCGGCCTCCATAGCTCCAGCTATTCTGAACCATTTAACCCCTTTGCTGCCCTGGGTCTTTTTCTTGGCTAAATTTATCAAGTTTTTGCCATCCTCCACCAGAAAATTTAATTTAATTGTCGGGGTAATCAGTCCGGCTATTGAATAATTTTACCCGACCAATTAAGCAATTAACCTACTTCCTTCAGGGAACCTAGAAGAAAAGATTATGCACAAAAATGATAGGATCGATCGATACCTAGCTGCCGTTAATCCCCATCGATGAGATCTTTACGCCAACTTTACCGCTATTTAAGTTTATTTTGCCTCTGTCTTCTTCTGATCGTGGGCTGTCAGTCCACTAATTCCAATTTACCCCAGGGGAATAGCGATCGCCTAATAATTGGGACAACCCTAAAACCACGCTCGATCGATCCTGCTGATAGTTATGAGTTAGCGGGACTTTTTATTATTTATAATCTCGGTGAAACTCTCTACACCTACGCCGAAGGAACCACTAATTTAAAGCCTCTCCTTGCCACGGAATTGCCCCAAATTAGCCCCGATGGTTTGACTTATACTATCCCAGTACGTCGAGGAGTTATCTTTCATGATGGCACGGTTTTTAACGCAGAGGCGATGAAGTTTTCCCTAGAAAGATTTATCAAAAATGGTGGTGAACCTTCCTTTCTTCTCCAGGATACAATTGATAAAATTACCGCCAGCAAAGAAGACGAAATTACTATTAAATTAACCAGACCTTTTGCCGCTTTTCCTGCTCTTTTAGCTTATCCCGGAGCCTGTGCGGTTTCACCCAAATTTTATCAAATTGGCGAGGGTAAATTTAAACCCGAAGAATTTATCGGCACAGGACATTATCGCTTAAAGGCAGTTACTAGCGATTCTTTTAGTTTAGAACCCTTCGATCGCTATTGGGGAGAACCAGCCAAAAATAAGGGAGTTAATGTGCAAATTTATCTCTCGAATCCTGCCAATTTATTTAACGGTTTTCAGACGGGTGCGGTGGATATTGCCTATCAATCTTTACTCCCTCCTCAAGTGAGAAAATTACGCACAGAAGCAGCCCAGGGAAAATGGCAAGCGATCGAATCTTCTGGGGCAGCAATTAACTTTATGAGCGTCAATCTCAAAAGTGAACCCACCGATAATATTTTAGTGCGACAAGCAATTGCTTCTCTAGTTGATCGAGATTTACTTAATGATCGCATTTTACAAGGTCAAGGCATCCCTCTTTTTAGTCTGATTCCTACTACTTTTTCCGAGTCACAACCGGTGTTTAAAGAGCGCTATGGCAATCATAACATAGAGCAAGCCAAACAATTACTAAAAACCGCCGGTTATAGTCCAGAAAACCCTGCAATTGTAGAAGTTTGGCACTCCTCGGGATCGATCACTTCCAGCAGCGTGGCGGCAGTGATGAAAGCTCTAGCGAAAAGGGATTTAGATAATATGATTCAATTTGAACCCAATAGTATCCTAGGAGCGGCCTTTTTCCGTAATATTAGCCGGGGACTTTATACCACTGCTCTATCTAATTGGTATCCCGATTTTTTGGATGCAGATAACTATATTTATCCCTTTTTAGATTGTGCTAAAGGTTCCCCAGAAACTGGCTGCCAAGAGGGAGGATCACAAAGTCAAGGATCATTTTTTTATAGTCAAGAAATGAATCAATTAATCGCCCAATCCCGTCAGGAAAGTAACCCAGCCAAAAGAAAGCAAATCTTTGGCAAAATTCAAGAAATTCTCGCCGATGAAGTTCCCTATATTCCCCTTTGGCAAACCAAAGAATATGCTTTTGCTCGCCATGGCATCACGGGAGTTATCATCAATCCCAGTCAAACTTTTCCCTTCTGGACAATCGCCAAAAAATCCCGATAATTAATTATGAGTTAGCCGTCAGCTTTTGCTCCCCGGCTCGCCCTGCTGCTGGGGGGGTTTTATCTGTTAAAATTTCTTGTCGTCGTGAGGTGAAAACAAGCTGTTCTGGCCTTGCCTCCTGTCTTACAATGGTTAAATATAGGTTGTGTAGATAAATCGCCATGAAACATACATTATCCGTATTAGTTGAAGATGAAGCGGGAGTTTTAACCCGTATTGCTGGATTATTCGCCCGTCGCGGCTTTAATATTGAAAGTCTAGCCGTCGGTCCTGCCGAACAGATGGGAGTTTCTCGGATTACGATGGTAGTACCGGGGGACGAGAACAGCATCGAACAGTTAACCAAACAACTTTACAAATTAATTAACGTCCTCAAGGTGCAGGATATCACCCAAACCCCTTGTGTGGAAAGGGAATTAATGCTGATTAAAGTTAATGCTACCGCCGAGCGCCGGGCCGAAGTAATCGAATTAGCGCAGGTATTCCGGGCCCGGATTGTGGATATTTCTGAGGAAACCCTGACCATCGAAGTGGTGGGGGATCCGGGTAAAATGGTGGCGATTATGCAAATGCTGAATAAATTTGGCATTCGCGAGGTGGCGCGTACCGGTAAAATTGCTCTGATTCGCGAGTCGGGAGTCAATACGGAATACCTGAAAGCTTTAGAGGCTAAAATGTCAATTTAGGGATATTGGGTGTGAATTAGGGGGATGGGGTGTTAGGGTTTTAGTTGCAATTCCCCACTTCCCCACTTGCCTATTGCCTTCAGAAGCTGATAAAAACTATGTCTAACCAGTCGCCAAAAACCCAAATTAGTCAACTTGTCACCGTTGCCGTGCAGAAATTGCAAGGAAAGGTGAATTTTCAGGCGGTAAATCTCAAAAAAGGGGCGAGAGTTCCTGAATTACGCCTTAAAAACGAGAATGGCAGCGGGGAAAGCAAATATCCCCTCATTGGCGATCGCTATTTGTTAGGTCGTAGTTCCAGTTCCTGTGATATTACTATCCGTAATAGCGTGGTGAGTCAGATTCATTGTTCCCTACAGCGTGACCCGAAAAATCCCCATAATTTCCTGCTCACAGATGAAAACTCCACTAACGGGGTTTATATGGGTAAACGTCGTCTGAAAAGCGTTTCCCTGCGTCATGGTGATACTTTTACCCTGGCCCCCCCAGACTTAGCCAATTGTGTCACCATTTCCTATTATTGTCCCCCTCCCCTGTGGGCGCGACTTTTGCGCTATGGTTTCTATGGTGCGGGTGGTATTTTCGGTTTATTAGTTCTAGGGATTATCTGGGAAAGTCGTAGAGTTAATGTTTATCCACTCCCTTCCGGGGTGAGCGGTCCGGTGGTGGTTTATGCTAGGGATGGTCAAACTCCCCTCAATCCCATTCGACAGGAAACTCACCGAGAATTAGATAATCTGGGCGATTTTTCTCCCTATTTGCCCAAGGCGGTTGTCGCTTCCGAAGATAGTCGGTTTTACTGGCATTTTGGCATCGATCCTTTGGGGATTGTCCGGGCTGTTATGATTAATTGGCAAGGTCAAGGCATTCGTCAAGGGGCCAGTACCCTAACTCAACAGTTAGCGCGTAGTTTATTCCCCGAAGTCGGTCGCCAAAATACTGCCGATCGCAAACTCCGGGAGGCTGTGGTCGCCCTACAATTAGAAGCGGTGTATAGTAAGGATGAAATTCTCAAAACCTATCTCAATCGAGTTTATCTCGGTTTGGCCGGTTACGGTTTTGAAGATGCGGCCCGCTTTTATTTCGATAAATCCGCTAGAGATTTAGATATCTCCGAGGCTGCCACCCTTGTGGCTATGTTACCCGCCCCGAATCTATTCAATCCCATTCAAGATTACGACACTTCCGTACAATATCGCAATCGTGTCATCGATCGCATGGCCCAATTAGGCATGATTTCCCCGGAAGCGGCGGCCAGCGCCCGCAGATCCCGCATTGAAATCAGTCCCCAAGCCAAAAAATCCCTATCTAGTACGATTGCACCATATTTTTATAGTTACGTTTTCGAGGAATTACGGGACCTTTTAGGGGAAGAAGTGGCGAAAGAAGGCAATTTTATCGTTGAAACCAGTTTAGACCGCCGGCTGCAAGCGATCGCAGAAAAAAGCTTAAAAAATAATGTCTTAAACCAAGGACCCCGCTATCGATACTCCCAAGGGGCTTTAGTTACCCTAAACAGTCAAACCGGGGAAATTCTCGCTTTAGTCGGGGGAGTTGATTATCAAAAAAGCCAATTTAACCGCGCTATCCAAGCTAAACGTCAACCCGGTTCCACTTTTAAGGTATTTGCTTATGCTGCCGCCTTAGAAAAGGGAATATCGCCCTATAAAACCTATACCTGCGCTGGACTTTCTTGGCAAGGACAGTCCTATTCTCCCTGTGAACGCAGTAGCGGGGGAGTCAATATGTTTCAAGGTTTAGCGCAATCGGAAAATAGCGTTGCCCTTCGCATTGCTCGCGAGGCAGGATTAAGTAATGTGGTCAATGTGGCGGAACGTTTGGGGGTGAAATCACCTTTAAATCCTGTACCGGGGCTAATTTTAGGGCAAAGCGAGGTAAATGTCTTGGAAATGACCGGCGCTTATGGGGTTTTTGACCACGGTGGGCGCTGGAATCGTCCCCACGCCATTAAACGCATTCTCGACGCTTCCGACTGTGAAAATGTGGAGGATTTGAGTACCTGTCGGGTTATTTATGACTATGGCGACGATAGCGAGAGAAATCAGCAGGTAATCTCCCCTAAAACCGCCGAGACGATGAATAGCTTATTGCGGGGGGTGATAACCAATGGTACAGGAGGCGCTGCCAGTATTGGCATGGGAGAAGCGGGTAAAACGGGAACTACTAATAATTATGTGGATCTCTGGTTTATCGGTTATCTTCCCCGTCGCCACTGGGTGACGGGCATTTGGTTAGGGAATGATAACAATTCCCCCACTTCCGGCAGTAGTCAACAGGCAGCCAAGTTATGGGGCGATTATCACCGTCAGTTAATCACTACACAAAACTAATCCCAATAGGACTAGCTACTGTTCCCGTTGCCTGTTCCAGAGTTCCCTCAAACCAGAGACTTCCCACCTCACCATTAAAGTAATAAGGGTGTCCTAGCTCTAGCTAACACACCCGCAGAGATTATTTCTGGTAGCCTGATTTTACACTAAAAATCCACAACTGCCCAACCCACCGCAGGGGACGGACAGGGATAGATTAGGCAACAACCTCAATACTGGCTGCAGTTAGGAGCGGCGAACCAGTAAGGGTTGCGATTGTAGTCAGAGTAGTACCATTAGTAGCAGGGGCTGAGTCAAACGATAAAACACCGCCACTATAGATAAATCTGACACCACCGCCTTCAGTTGTCCCGAATAGGGTAGGACTCAAAGTACCGCCAACGGTAGTCAGTCCACCACCGAAACCAGCGCTAGAAACTCGGATGAAATCGACAGCGACGTCAAAATCGGTGATGAGGTCATTACCGTGACTGGAAGCAGTGTAAAGAAAACGGTCAACACCAGCGCCACCAGTTAGGGTATCGGCATCCAAGCCACCATTTAGGATATCGTCTCCGTCTCCACCAACTAGGCTATCGGTTCCCGCAACACCAGTTAGGCTATCGTTTCCGTCGCCACCAAGTAGGGTATCGATTCCCGAACCACCATCTAGGGTATCGGTTCCCGTGCCACCATCTAGGCTATCGTTTTCCGTGCCACCGATTAGGCTATCGTTCCCGATTCCACCAATTAGGGTATCGTTTTGCGTGCCACCATTGAGGCTATCGTTCCCGTCGCCACCATCTAGGCTATCGTTGCCACTGATACCAAGTAGGGTATCGTTCCCGAGTCCACCGATTAGGGTATCGTTTTCCGTGCCACCATCTAGGCTATCGTTTCCGTCGCCACCATCTAGGCTATCGTTTCCGCCCTCACCAAGTAGGGTATCTAATCCGTCGTGACCAAGTAGGGTATCGAGTCCGTCGCCACCAAGTAGGCTATCATTTTCGCTAGCACCAAGTAGGCTATCGTTTCCTTGGTTACCTCTTAGGGTATCAGATCCGTCTCCGCCAAATAGGGTATCTTCTAGTTCGCCGCCAGCTATGTTATCGGCGAAAGTGCTACCTGTGATATTATAGCGTTGGCCAGAAGTGGATATTCCTACCGTAGTTGTGGACTGACTGGCGGCTTTTGGGATTTTGGTAGTGCCGATTTCTAGTATATGAGTGGCGGCGGGATTAGTTGGAGTAGATGCAATAGGAGATGAAATATAGGTATCGGTATTTGCCAGCAGAGTAACCGGCGTAGAAAAGGGTAGGCTTGACTTGTAGGCGGAAAAGGTTCCGTTGGCAGTAGTGCCCGTTCCGTTGCGTAATCTCCAAAACGTACCGCCTGGAATAACGCCCATGGAAGTGAGATTATATCCACTGGCACTGGTCGTAGTCTGGATAGAAACAGAGATATTAGGAGTGTTTTCCAATAGGGAATTAACTGACTCGTGTTCACCAGCAGTGAAAGTAAGACCAGTGTTGAGAGGCAAAGCAGTGATAGTGATGATTGGGGTGGACATAGTTTTTCTTTAAATGGTATGTTTGCACTCGAAGATTTTGACAATCTTTCTCCCGACCATTATATACCAAGAAAAAAAAATGCAACCCCTTTTTCTCGATTTGTTTCCGCAAATTATTGCTAATGTTCGTTATTTTACATTTTGTCAAGTTTTTATCAATTTTGTGTGACATAAATCACACCAGAAATTAAAGTTAATGTCACCGATAGCCAAAAAGCGAACTGAGCAATCAAATTGTATTCAGAGGGCAAGGGAGCAATTAAGAGAGCGATAGCGATAATCTGGCTGACTGTTTTGCTTTTTCCCCACCAATTAGCCCCTTTTATGTCGCTATTTCCCGTTAAATTGGGATTAATTCGCCAACCAGCGATCGCTAATTCGCGGGCAAGAATCAAAAAGACTCCCCAAGCAGCAATTAAATCCATTTCAATGAGAGCCAAGAGGGGAGCGAGAACCAGCAATTTATCGACCAAAGGATCGAGAAATTTACCTAATTCGGTGATTTGATTCAATTTTCGCGCTAGATAACCATCGAGCCAATCGGTGCTGGCAGCAATCAGAAAGATAATTAAACTTAACCAGCGATCGATGTCTGTGCCTTGGTGCAACCAGTATAATATCAATGGCAGTCCCAAGAGTCGCGATAGGGTAATCGAGTTGGGTAGGTTCATTTTTCAGTGTTGCCAAAGGCACGGCGTAGCCGTCCAGTAAACAGTAAACAGTAATCAGTAATCAGTGACCAGTAAATAGTGATCAGTAAACAGTAAACAGGTATAAAGATAAAGATAACTAACTAACTAATTAACTTAAAACTTATATCTGATAACTGATAACTGATAACTGATAACTGATTTTAGCTGGCTAATTTGAGATCGAAATTACTCTGTTTATTGCCTAATTTTCTGAGCCAACGATAATTATAAGCTAAAGCCCCCCAGAAGGTGGGATAAACGGCATAATTAACGCCAAATTCTTGGCAAACTCCCGCTAAAATTGGGGCAATTTTGGGGTAGTGAATATGACAAATTTGCGGAAAAAGATGGTGAACTACTTGATAATTTAATCCCCCCAAATACCAATTTAAAAAGATATTTTTAGGAGCAAAATCTACGGTAGTTCGCACTTGAAAAATTGCCCATTCGTCTTCGATTTGGTTGGTTTCCGAGGGTTGAATAAATTCGGCAGGTTCCAAAACGTGAGCTAACATAAATACATGACAGGCAAGCAATCCATAGGTCATAAAAGCAATGAGAAAACCGATCGCTATTTCTAGGGGACTATAACCAACTAAGAGAGGAATGCCAATAAACCAAAAGAGATAAACAACTTTCCCGCTCAATAAAACGAATAGATCGATCGGTTTAGGATTGGGGATTTTAATTTCGCCAAAACGATGACGAAAGAGGATGGAGCGCACATCGGAAAATGACCAATAGATAGGAATTATAGCGTAGAGAATCGGGATAAATAAATGTTGATAACGATGATACCATTTATGCTCGGCATGGGGAGTCATTCGCACCACACCATCGCCGTGAATTTCCACATCGTACCCCAAAACATTGGTGTAGGTATGATGGAGATAATTATGACGAAAACGCCAGAGATAACTGGAAGTACCAATGATATAATCGTAGGTCAGACCAAGGAGAGAATTAACCCATTTTTTACTAGAATAGCCGCCATGGTTGGCATCATGACCAATGCTAAAACCAATCCCTGCTAATCCCGCTCCTAAAACCAGACAACCGATAATTTTTAGCCACCAGATATCCGGACCAAAAAGCACAAAAAGCCAAGCGGCAATTACCCAAGTTAAAATCGTGATCGTCTTCACGTACATGGCAGAATTATCTCTGGTGGGGATGCCGTTTTCGGTAAAATAAGCATCAACCCGTTTATTCAATTCCTTTCTAAAACCCTGATTTTCGGTAAAAGTTACTCGCATTCCTATTTTTGTCCTAGAAGTTGGTATGACGGCAATTTGTAGCAGCTCAGAGTGAATTTATGAGTCTTTTGCTGGTTTGCTAAGGCTGTCTCACTATAACTGATAGTTTCTCATCAGTCTCTCATCTATTGTCAGAGAAAGAGGTGCGCTTGGCAAGGCAATCGCTCAATTTCTTTGCTACTCTTGCAGAAAATCCTCGGTTTTTACCTAATCAGATAGCAGATACCTGTAGCCGGTGATAGAGATGAGCGTTAGGTACTTTTATACTACTATTAAGACCATTGAAGGCGATCGAGTTTTCTGGTACGAAGTGCCACAATTAAGAAGATCGATTAATGCGATCGCTGGAAAGGTGGCAAATGACGAAGCGGTGTATCTTGATCTGTGGCAATTGTTACAGAATGATCCTAATAACCAATTAGTCAAGTCCCATTGGATGGTTTTTTTACAATATCGCTCCTGTATGGTAACGCAAAGGGTCTATCAAAATGTTGGCCATCGGATCGATGCTGATTATGAAACCCTATTCTACTATTTGCTGAATTTGCTGGCCACAGCAATTATCAATAATCCTAGCAATTTTTACGGTAATTTTCAGGAGCAAAAGACCAAACCGGGATTTTTTCGCTTAATCTTAGAAAAATGGACAGATAAAAAATTAAGAAATACTCTCTATAATTTCCTGCGAGGAGAGTATAAAACTATCGGCAGGACTAATCTCGGTATAGTCAGTCTTTTTAGTGCGAATAAAATTCAAAAAGTTTTACGAACATCAGGTATCTTTAACGAGAATTATCTGCTAATATTTAACTGTTTTCGAGAGGTAAAAAAAGCTTCTTTTCGATCATTGGATAAGTGGCAAGAGGAGGATTGGCAACAGGTAATTGATCGCCTACGGCAGTTACAACCGCAAGTTATTCTCACCATTGAGGAAGTGCAGGCAAAACTGAATCAAATAGGGGAGATAATGCGTAATCATATCGATCCTTCTTACTCTAAATTTGAGCCTACTAATTATGACCATAATAGCAATTACTTTTGGGAAAATCTCCCCAGCAAAAAGTCAAGTCAAGACTTACTACAACAACAAGAAATCCAGGAAGATATTAATAAGTTATTAATCACTCTTGAGGAGGAAGTTAAACAGATTGTATATTGTTACTATCATCAAAAGATGACGCAAACACAGATTGCTAATCGATTGGGAGTCCATTCATCTACTATTAGTCGAGAAATAACCCAATTATGTAAAAAAATTTATCAGCTACTCTGTGCAAGGGAAGGCAAAGATTGTCCTAAGTTGTTAAATGAGATTAAATTAAAATCTCGGCAAAAACAAGAGATCGATGCTTATCTAGAATATTTTTGTCAGTCCTACTTAACTTAAATCTAATCTGTTAGGAGATACCATGAAAGTCAACCTCGATATTTTGCAACAAATTAACCCGAAATCCCTTTGGCTAACTTTTTCGGAAACAGAGATTAAACAAGCTCGATCGATTCTCGGTCAATACTCTAATCAAACCGCCAAAAATCAGGCTTTGATTAATTACTTAGTGCAAATATGCCTAAGCAATTGGCTAAAAGATAATTTTGATTGTTCCCTTCAAATAACACCTAAAAACCATCAGTATCTTTGGGAATTTATTAACGGGTTTACTTGGCAAATTAAAGACAAAAAGGTTACTGCTATTCCCAGTCAAGCGATTGACATTGAGGGATTAACAATAGAGCAAGAATGGGTTGATATTCCCGATTTAGCGGCGGATTTTTATCTAGCGGTGCAGGTAGATTTAGCAGAAAAATTCCTCAATATCTGGGGTTTTATATCTAGAAAAGATGTTAAAAATCTCGCAGAATACGATTCAATTTACCATCAATATTATTTAGATAGTGAGCAAATAATTGATGATTTAGATATTCTTTGGCAGAGTTGTTTAGAGGGAGAGAGTGAAAAAGGAAAGCTGGAATCTTTAGCAAATTTATCGCCAGCAACAGCAGAAAATTTAATTAAAAAGTTAGCTCAAGCTTCACCCTATTCTCCGAGATTAGATGTTAGTTGTCAGCAGTGGTTAGCTTTGTTGAATAATCAGCAATGGCGAGAACAAATTTATCAGCAGCGTCTAGAAATAATCACCACTAAACTTAGTCAATGGTTGCAGGGAATTATTACAGAGAAATGGCAGGAAATCCTCAACACTATCGACAGTTATCGTCCAATTAATCCGGGTTTTTTGTTGGCTGCCGAAAAAATCAGCAGCCGAGAATCTCCGACAGATATTCAGCGAGAAATTAGACAACTGTATGCTAGTCAAAAAGAGGTGGAATTTTCGGAACATTTAACCCCAGAGGAAGCTTTAGCAAAACTACAACATCAAACCCAAGATGAAACTATTCGCTGGCAAGCGGCCGAATATCTCTGGAATATCGATCCTCATTATCCCAATGCTGCTATCCGTAAAATGCTCGATGTGGGTAGTCAATTAATGGGTTATAAAATTGCTTTAATGGTGGGAGTTTTATCGACCAGTGACCAGAGAATTGCTGTCTTAATTCGTGCCTATGCCATGGACAATTTTGCCAAGCTACCCCCCGGTTTATCTTTGCAAATTAGCGATGAAATAGGCCAATTAATCCCCAGTTTAGAGGCAATAGCAAGGGAGAAACCCTTAGATAGCTATCTGCAACTTTATTTTCTAGCTGATACCGACGATCACTTTAATGTTAACCTAAGTTTAGGGGATAGTAGCATTACCGAACAGTTTAGTATTTAATAGAGATAGCAGAAAATGTCAAGGATAAAGACATGAGCAGAGTTGTGATTCTGAAAATTGGGGAGGGAAATTTTGCAACGGGATTTTCCGTCACTCTAGAAATTCGTGACAATCATCTCTTGATAGCGCCTTTTGCTGAGGGTAAATTAGTCCCTAACCTTGACATTGCTGACGCTTTGCAAAATTATCGTCGAGCTTATTATCATTGGGTAGCAAGTCAACCCAGTTTAGGAATTACCGTTCCTCATAGTATGATCACCCATGCAGCGGTAGGTGATCCTAGAGACAACCTGAGACAAGCTACTCAAACTTTAACAGATAGCCTAAATGAATGGCTAAACTCTAGTTATCTGAGTTCGATACAAAATCATATCTTGTTCCATATAGGTACTAAGTCAGAAGTAAGATTTTTTATCCAAACTACCCACTTTGATTTACAACAAATTCCCTGGGAGTGTTGGAATTTTTTACACCAATGGTGTCCTGATGTGGAAATTGCTCTTACTATCCAGAGAAATCCTCCGATAA
Source organism: Microcystis sp. 0824 (assembly GCF_003112475.1). Lineage (NCBI taxonomy): Bacteria > Bacillati > Cyanobacteriota > Cyanophyceae > Chroococcales > Microcystaceae > Microcystis > Microcystis sp. 0824. The sequence goes on from NZ_BDSM01000008.1 coordinate 33,016, forward strand.
TTAACCTGACTTCTCCGATTAATATTTTAGTAATTTTGGGTAATATTGACATCGAAAGCGAGCAGACTTCCCTGTGTTTATCCAGTTTGCAAACAGCACTAGGAAACCAAGATAAGGTTTCTATGAAAATATTGAGTCCCAGTTCAGAAGTTCCTCTTTCAACGAAAAATATTCACAATGAGTTGATCAAAAATCAATGGGATATTGTAGTTTATTTAGGTCATAGTCAAACCAGTAGCGACGGTCACGATGGAGTTTTTATCATTGATAATGATACGGCTTTATCTCCTGCACATAACTTAAGAAATTCCCTAGAAATAGCTGTTAAAAAAGGCTTAAAACTTGTGATCTGTAATTCCTGCGATGGGTTGGGTATTGGTCGTCAGTTGGCTAATATCGGAGTACCTCATATTATTGTTATGAAAGAACCCATCGCCGTGCGGGTTGCTTTGAGATTTCTAGAAGTTTTTCTTCCCAATTTTCTTGAACATAAATCCCTACAAAAATCCTTAACAATCGCTCGACAAGAATTAAGATTACACGAATTTGAGGTGGATGCTGCTAGTTCTTCTTTACTGCCTCGTTTGATAGAAAATCCTGAAGAACCACCGTTAATTTTACCTTTACCCCCTGAAAATACGGAGGAAAATCACCAAAATAGTTATGAGCAAAGTTGGCCTTCACGTCTATCTAGTCGCTGGAAACAAGCTCTGTTATTTATTTTAAGTCTTCTGGTAACTTTATCAGTTTTATATTGGGGAGGAGTATTTTCCGATGATGCTAGTAAATACCCAGAAATTAGCTTAGGTGAAGAAATATTATTAAAGACAAACCGACAATATAACATTATTGAACGGGGAAGACAAGCTTTTAAAAACAAAGAATATAAACAAGCAATTCAGCTTTTTAAAAAATCCCTTGATCGCTTGCCCAATAATCCAGAGATTCGCATCTATTATAATAACGCTCGTGCGGCCTATCAAGACAGAAATCCCTTAAAAATTGCCACCAGTATTCCGCTTGGTAATAATCCAGAAATAGCTCAAGAAATTTTACGAGGTATTGCTTTATTGCAACAGGAGTTAAATGATGAACAGGCCAACAACCCCGATTTTCACTTTCTACAGGTAGTGGTAGCTAATGATAATAATAGTGGCGTAGATGCCGAAGATCGAGCCAAAAAATTTGTTAAAGATCCGTCAATCATAGCAGTGGTTGGTCATAATGCTTCTGCTGCTAGTGAAGCGGCCAAAGATATCTATGTACAAGGGAAAATTGTTGCCCTATCTCCCACCAGCTTTTCCTCGAAAATCTCTGGCAATGGCTATGTATATAAGATGGTTCCCGATCTGGAAACTTTTGCCACAAGCTTAAGTGAATATATCCGCGAACAAACTGACAAGCTAATTATCCAAAACCCCACTAATTTAATTTGTTATGATAATCGCTCTGGGGATAATTATAACTTCGCTAAAAAATATAAAAACATTCTTCTCGGTCAACAGTTTCAAAAAGTCATTAAAGATGCAGATTTTGACTGCAATATCGAACCAAAAAATAATTTATATGAACAGGAAATTTATCAAAAAATCGCTCAATACCAAGTAAATATTCTCATGGTTGCTCCCTATATTGACGATCTGAAAAGAGCCGTCAGTATCTTTAAGCAACGTCCCGCACAACAGTTAAACTTAGTGCTTTTAGGTTCCCCCACCTTTCAAAGTTATCTCACCCTTGCAGAAGGTAAACAAGGAGTAGAAAATTTAGTTATCACCGTGCCTTGGTATGATCTCAAAGAAGATAATTATATCCACAGTTTTTGGCAAAATAAGATCAATGTTTGGCGCACTCCCATGGCCTACGATGCGACCAAAGTTATCCTCAACGCTTTGCGACAGTTATCCCAACAAGGACAAAAATTCGATCGAGAATCATTAAATCAAGTTTTAAGAGACGATTTTTCTATTGAAGGAATGACTGGCACTGTTAGATTCGATGAGAATGGTGTCCGCAACATGAATAATAATCCTGATGATCGCCGCTACTTGATTCTACAGGTCAAAAATGGTCAATTTGTCCCCCTCGCTCCCATTAAATCTGCCGGTCCAGTCTAAACCTTCCTATCCTTGTCAAGACTTTTTACAAAACTTAACCTTATCCACTGCATCAAAGTTAGCCATCGCTCCTAATTAACAGGTAATACCTCTAGGAGACAAACGGCATGAAATTGTTAAAAAAATTAACCCCAAAAGCCTTGATTTTTTGGCTGATCGGTGATAAGGCAGGAAATTCTCTCCTAGCGATCTGGAATTGGTTGTGGGGTATTCCCATCGAATCCGGCGGCAAAATTGCCGTAGAATCGGCCAGAGAATCCCTAGAATCGATGCAAAAATCCCTAGCGGAATTAACAGAATCGGTGGCGCAAGTAGTAGCAGCCCAGCAATCAGCCCAAGCACAATACGAGGCAAAAAAACAGGAACACACAAACTACTTGCAACAGGCTGTCACCGCTCAAAAAAAAGGTCTTCAAGAAGCGGCAAGACTAGCTATGGTTAAGGTTCTCTCCCTAGAAAAAATTCTACCCGCCATGAAAGATCGGGTCGATAATGCCGAAAAAGTGGTCATTGCTGCTAAGGAAAAACTTCGTAAAGAGCAGGAAAAAATCGAACATTATAAATTAGAAATGAGCAACTTAAAAGCGATTAGTTCCATGAATGAGGCTTTAGGCAAAATAAACGAATTTGATAGTAGTCTCAACCTCAATAACTCCCGCGATCGCTTTGAGGATGCCAATGAAGCGATTAAAGACCGTTATCGAAAAGAAAACGCCTATAGTGAATTAAGCGAGAACTATAGCGAGAAATTAGCTCAAGAAATCGATTTCTTAAGCCTTGATGACGAAATTAACCGCCGTTTAGCTGAATTAAATCAGCAAAGTTAAGGAGTAAAGCGATGACAAAGACTGGCAAAAAAGCGGGTTTACCGCCAATTTCCTATGTTTTACTGGGGTTGATCGGTTGGTTTCTTTTTCCCCAAATATTGGCAATATTTGCCCCAAAAGCCGATAATAATCCCCGCATGAGTTACGGCAATCATCTCCTGATCAAAACTAATTCTAACACCACCAAAGAATCAGCGATCGCTGCCATTGCTCAAGGTGATCACCAAGAAGCAGAGCAACTCCTGCAAAAATCCCTCGCTCAACATCCCAACGATCCCGAAAGCGTAATTTATCTCAGCAACCTGCAAACTGGCTCAAATCCCTTTAAAATCGCCGTTGTTGTGCCGGCGACAACTAATCCCAACGTCGCTCAGGAAATATTGCGAGGAGTCGCCAGCGCACAAACCCAGATCAATCAACAGGGAGGGATCAACGGCAGAAAACTGATGGTTATCGTGGTTAATGACGATAATCAGCCACAGATATCGAAAGAGGTAGCTGGTGAATTAGTCAAAAATCCCGATATTATCGCCGTTATCGGTCATAATGCCTCCGATGCCAGTTTAGCCGCCGCTCCCATCTACGAAAAAGGCGGTTTGGTGATGATTTCTCCCACCTCCCTGGCTAATAATCTCTCTGGTGCGGGAAATTATATCTTTCGTCTGGTGGCTTCTAACGGCAAAATTACGGAAACCTTAGCAAATTACATAGTAAATACTGCTAAAGTCCAGAAAATTGCTTTTTGCTACGATTCTCAAGCTCCCGATAATATTTCCTTTAAAGATGAGTTGATGGCTAATGTGGCGAAAAAAGGCGGTCAAATTGTGCTGATTGTCTGCGATCTGAGTGTCCCCAATTTTAAGGCCGATCAAGCCCTTAATCAGGCGATTTCTGGGGGTGCTAACGGTCTATTTGTCGTCGCTCATGTTGATCGTCTCGATCCCGTTTTTGAGGTTATTCGCTCCAATCGTCAGCGTTTGCCTCTGTTTAGTAGTCCCACCCTCTACAATATTCGCACCCTCGAAGATGGCGGCAAAAACGCCCAAGGTTTAACCCTTGCCGCACCCTGGCACCCCTCGGTTAACCAGACTTTTGCTAATCTTATGCAGGAACAGTGGCGCGGTCCAGTTAGTTGGCGCACAGCCACCAGTTTTGACGCTACACGGGTGATTATTGCCGGTTTAAGGGAAAATACCCATCGTCAGGGCCTACAATCCCTGCTGCGCTCCAGCAGTTTTCATCAAACAGGGTCCACCGGAAAAATTAGCTTTGATCCTAATACTGGCGATCGCATTGGTCAACCGGTCTTAATTCAAGTGCAATCAACTCCCTCCGGTGAGCAGTTTGTCCCTTTACCGTAAAAAGTCCCTAGTCCACAAAAGTTGGGAGAGTTGCCAACTCTCCCCCCAAAAAATGATCAAAAATTACGATTATTTCAATGTTCAAGCTTGAGTAAGAAATGAATGGCTAATATGTTAAAATATGCCTAGATATTTGTAAACTTTTTCCTTTGTATGGATATCGTTATTATCGAGGATGAAATTGAAATCGCCCATTTGATTCAGCAAACTTTAGAGCGGGAATCATTTACTTGTCATCTGGCTTATAATGGTAGGGTAGGACTAGAACTATTTTATCAAAAGCAACCAGAATTAGTGATTTTAGATTTAATGTTACCAGAATTAGACGGCCTAGAATTGTGTGCTAGAATTCGCCAAAAACCCGGGGCAAAAGACCCCTATATTTTAATGTTAACCGCTAGGGGAGAAGAAATTGATCGCATTATCGGTCTATCTACGGGAGCCGATGATTATATGGTCAAACCCTTTAGTCCCCGGGAATTAACCGCTCGCGTAAGAGCCTTATTAAGACGTAGTTTAAGACACGATAGTCAACCCCAACAACTCCATCGCAGCCGTCATTTTATTATCGACTTGGATCAACATTCTGCTCTTCGTAAATTAGAGGGAATGCCAGAGGAAACCCTCGATTTAACCACCTTAGAATTTAATTTATTAGCCACCTTTGTCAGTTATCCCAATCGCGTCTGGAGTCGCACCCAATTAATCGATAATCTCTGGGGAAATGATTTTTTTGGCGATGAAAGGGTAGTAGATACCCATATCCGACGCTTACGCAAAAAAGTAGAACCCGATCCTGCTAATCCGATCTTTATCAAAACTGTAGTCGGTGTCGGTTATAAATTTGAGGATGACATTATTTAGGAGCTGCTGAAAAAGTTTGTTGGTGGGGTTAGTAGTCAGGAGTCGGGAGTCAGTATTCAGGAGACGGTCGGCAGTATTCAGGAGATCAGTAGCTGGTTATAATTAAATTAAAAATAGATTTTAGGTTCGATCCCCCCTTAGTCCTAGGGTGAATTCATAGTAGGGTTGATTCATGAATCAACCCTACCCTTAGTCCCCCCTTGATAAGGGTGGTGTCTGATAATTTTTAACGCCTACCTACTTAGGAGATGGCTTTTATTTATTCTCCCCATTTCCCCTCTCCCCACTTCATAATTCATAATTCATAATTCATAATTTCCCCTCCCCACACCCCACACCCCACACCCCAACCCCAATAAAAAATTCTCCCTAAAGGCATTTAAGCAGTCTTTAACCCTTATGTGCTAGAATTTTTGAAGATTTTGCCATTCATTTAGGTTCAATCAGGGATCACAGCCTTTTCAGGGAAATTTTATGACAAGTAACTACGGCGCGGAACAGATACAAGTTCTCGAAGGGTTAGAACCAGTCAGGAAGCGGCCGGGGATGTATATCGGTACGACTGGGCCGCGGGGACTACATCATTTAGTCTATGAAGTGGTGGACAACTCGATCGATGAGGCCCTAGCGGGTTACTGTACTCATATCGAAGTGGATATCAAGGCCGATGGTTCCGTCAGCGTCACCGACGATGGCCGGGGTATTCCCACCGATGTCCACCCCACCACGGGTAAATCTGCCCTCGAAACCGTTCTCACTATACTTCATGCTGGCGGTAAATTTGGCAGTGGTGGTTATAAAGTGTCGGGAGGGTTACACGGAGTCGGGATTTCCGTCGTTAATGCTCTTTCTGCATGGGTAGATGTCACCGTCTGGCGCGATCATAAAGTACATACCCAACGCTACGAAAGAGGTATCCCCGTCACAGAATTGGTCAGCAGTCCCAGTCAAGAGGAAAAAACGGGAACTAGGGTTAATTTCCTGCCGGACACCGAAATTTTTAGCCAAGGCATCGAATTTGATTACAGTACCCTCTCCGGACGTTTACGAGAACTAGCCTACTTAAATGCCGGTGTTAAAATCACCTTTAGCGATTACCGTCCCGAAGAACCCCACATCGAAACCTATTGTTATGAGGGGGGTATTAAAGAATACGTCGCCTATATGTGTCGGGAAAAAGAAACCTTGCACAAAGATATTATCTATGTATCGGGGGAAAAGAACGGAATTAATATCGAAGTGGCGTTTCAGTGGTGTATAGATGCCTATAGCGACAATATTCTCGGTTTTGCTAATAATATCCGCACCATTGACGGGGGAACTCACCTAGAAGGATTAAAGGCAGTCCTAACTCGTACTTTAAATAATGTCGCTCGTAAACGCAATAAAATTAAAGAAAACGAGCCTAATCTAGCGGGGGAAAACGTCCGTGAGGGTTTAACCGCCGTTATTTCCGTAAAAGTCCCCGAACCGGAATTCGAGGGACAAACCAAGACCAAATTAGGTAACACTGAAGTCCGGGGTATTGTTGATTCGCTGGTGGGGGAAACTCTCAACGAATACTTAGAACAAAATCCCCAAGTGGCCGACACGATTATCGAAAAAGCAGTACAAGCGTACAAAGCGGCGGAAGCGGCCCGTCGGGCCCGGGACTTAGTACGACGGAAATCGGTTCTGGAATCCTCACCTTTACCTGGTAAATTGGCTGATTGTAGCGAAAGAGACCCAGAAAAGTCAGAAATTTACATCGTTGAAGGGGACAGCGCCGGCGGTTGTTTTCATGGTGATACAGAAATCGCCCTTGTCGATGGACGCAACCTCAGTTTTAAACAGCTAGTGACCGAACAAGCCCAAGGAAAGGAACATTTTTGTTATACCATTCGCGACAATGGCACGATCGGGGTTGAACGAGTTATTAATGCCCGCATCACCAAAAAAGACGCAGAAGTAATTAAAATTACTCTCGATCATGGTGAAGCGATTATTTGTACTCCTGACCATCTTTTCCTGTTAAGAGATGGTAGCTATAAACCTGCTGCGGCTTTAACTCCAGAAGATGCTTTAATGCCTTTGTATCGCAAATTGTCCGCTCTTCGTGACCCCGGAATCACCATTAACGGTTATGAAATGGTCTGGAATCCCGCTTCCGATTCTTGGTTGTTCACTCATGCGATCGCTGATTGGTATAATCGTTGGCAGGGAATTAACACGATCAAGAAAACTTACTATCAAAAAACCCTAGCGACCTTAAAACAAATTGAGATCGATCGAGGTTATATTGATTTGGAAGCTTATCAAAAATATCGGCTTCAGACGCGGGATAAATCAATATTGCGATTTGATTCTTTCTGCGATCGCTACTTTGATGGTGATAAAAATAAAGCCTTAGAAGCGGCGGCTAATTACAATCATCGAGTTGTGGCGATCGAGCGATTAGAAACAAGATTCGATGTCTATGATATCGAGGTTCCTCATACCCATAACTTTGCCCTTGCTTCCGGCGTTTTCGTCCATAACAGTGCCAAACAGGGGCGTGATCGTCGTTTTCAAGCGATTCTACCTCTGCGGGGAAAAATCCTCAATATCGAAAAAACCGATGATGCCAAAATCTACAAAAATACGGAAATTCAATCCTTAATTACAGCCCTCGGTTTAGGAATTAAAGGAGAAGATTTCGACCCCTCACAATTGCGCTATCATCGCATTGTTTTAATGACTGACGCTGATGTGGATGGCGCCCACATCCGAACTTTGTTGTTAACTTTCTTCTATCGTTATCAGAAGAATTTAATTGACCAAGGTTATGTATATATCGCCTGTCCTCCTCTCTATAAATTGGAACGCGGTAAAAATCATTCCTACTGCTATAGCGATCGAGAATTACAGCAAAAGATAGCGGAATTTCCCTCTAATGCTAACTACACAATCCAACGTTTTAAAGGGTTAGGAGAAATGATGCCCCAACAACTTTGGGATACTACCATGAATCCCGAAACTCGCACTTTAAAACGGGTGGAAATCGAAGATGCAGCCAAAGCAGAGGAATTATTTACCATTCTTATGGGCGATCGAGTTGCCCCCCGGCGAGAATTTATCGAAACCCACGGACCGCGTTTAAATCTTACGGATTTGGACATTTAAACCGTAACTTTGGGCTGTGTTAGTCTAGGCTAATACAGCCCCCGATAAAATCCCTAAATCCAGTTACGAAAGATTGATTATTCATTACCGATTCGACTGACTTGAAATATAGCTTACAAGCTTTTTTGCCCAACCCTAGTTAATCAGTCGCCAAGAATAAGTAAAAATTATAGCTTTATCAATAAACAATTAAAATATTTAAATATTTTAGCCAATTAGTTAAATGTAACAATGAAGCTGCCATATCTAAGTTTTCCCAGAATTTGCCAAAATTTGGCTGTAAATCGGGATTGACTACATTTATTAATATTGTATGATCGTGGTATGCTGTGGGCTTAGTTTAAGCGTTAAACGTCAAATCAACGGAAAACCAAGACAATCAGGGGACTGTATCGATTCCCTTCCCCAAAAAAAGCCGCTAAAGGTGACATTTTTTTGTGAGGCAATTTTTGAAGTTTTGTAAAGGGTATTGACTTAAAGCCAGAATTGTGTAAGATGCAATGACTTAAAACTGTGTATCGAGAATTTTAGTACAAATGCTTGAACTTTCTCTCCTTGCTCCCAACTCCGGCACTCTGGTGCAGTCTTAACGAGTAATTTAGATAGTCAACAACTGAGAGAGTTTTGCTGCTAATTAGCCTGATGACGAGAACTACCTGGGATCGATCGAAATGGGATTTAATAAAAATAAGGCCGCATGACTAGCCATTTCTTCCGATAAATAAATCTTTTTATATTTAATAATCCCCGTTTCTAGAAAAGAATCCCTTAAAATGGCTTTTGTCCCACTATTAAAGTCCGCCTCATAAAAAACTTCTTTAATTCCCGAAGAAATAATTAGTTTTAAACAGGAAATACAGGGTTCTAAGGTAACGTAGATACTAGCACCTTGGGTAGAAATACCGTGTTTAGCCGCTTGAGCGATCGCATTAGCTTCAGCATGAATTGCCCGAGAGGGAATTTCTCCAGATTCTCGACAGGTTCCCAAACCGGGATAACAAAAACCCTGGGCAGTACAATGAACCGTTCCCGATGGGGAACCATTGTACCCCGTAGCTAAAACCTGCCGATCTTTGACAATTACCGCACCGACGGGAAAAGCTAAACAGGTGGATCTGGTGGCGGCTAATTTAGCGATCATTAAAAAATATTCGTCCCAAGTCGGTCTTTTTTCTTCAGAGTTGATCACGGTTTTATACCAAGCTAGAAAAAGCGAAAAAGAGGGAGTTATCTCTGATAGCTTATCATTAGATGACCTCTAAACCAATTAAAGCACTGCCCTGACTACCGATCGCGTAGTCAATGTAGTCACCAGCCTCTTCTAACTGATAACTGCTCACTGATTAAGGAGTAGCATAAAAACGACAAAAAACTCGAAAGTTAATAATAATTTAAATAATTTGACTGCTTGAGAATAATTGAGATTTTGGCCGATAGCTAAACCCTGACAACCAGAAAAATAACAGAAATTCTTAAGAAGCCAAAGGGGTTAAATCCCCAGAGAGAGCATTGTAGAATGAAGCGGTTAGTTATCTACTAGAAGAGAGGACTTTTCCGTCCCAGCCAAACAATTCTCTTGAAATCTTTAACCCAAATTGCCAAGGAGACTGAGTTTTAATGTCTGTTAATTTTCTAGGAGTTGGTTTGTTTCACCCTCTGCTGACCCCTTATCTCGCCCTCCATATACCCGACGGCTTTTTGAGTCCATCGGTGAGTCTATTTACTTGGATAATTGCCGTTGTCCTGATTAGCTTTTCTCTCAAAAAAGTGCGCGGTCACTACGCTGAACGGGCTGTACCTTTGATGGGAGTTTGTGCCGCCTTCATTTTTGCCGCCCAGATGATTAATTTTCCCATTCCGGGGGGAACCTCCGGACATTTGTTAGGGGGGACTCTCGCGGGAGTTTTACTCGGTCCCTGGGCGGGTTCTCTGGTGATGGCGGTGGTTTTTATCGTGCAAGCTTTATTTTTTCAAGATGGCGGTTTAACGGTTTTAGGGGCGAATATCGTCAATATGGGTCTGATCGGCACGTTTGGCGGTTATTATCTCTATCTGGGGATTAGAAAAGCCCTCGGTTTTCATCGTTGGCGCAGTATGGCGATCGCTGTTGCCCTGGCCGCTTGGACAAGTGTGGTGGTAGCCGCGTTGTTTTGCGCCCTGCAATTGGCTTTATCGGGTACTGTACCGCCTTTAGTCGCCCTTTTTGCCATGTTATCTTGGCATATCCTCATCGGTATCGGGGAAGCGGTGATTACCGTTTTCGCTGTCGGTTATATCTGGCGAACCCGTCCCGATCTCCTCTACGATCCGCCCCATTCCGTTAATACTTCTGTTTCCCCTTCCTAAGCTTCTCGTCAATAAAGCAATTAAGTCGATGAATATTCGCAGAAATAGCCAATTTTTTCTTATTGGCTTAGTATTATCCCTAATTATCGCCGTTTTTCTTTCTCCCTTTGCCAGTCCCGATCCCGACGGACTCGATCGAGTGGCGGAAGACTTGCAATTTAGCGAAAAAGAAGACCCTAACGCCCTCGGTGGTCAATTACCCTTCGCCCGAATTTTTGATGGTTATGCCCTCAAAGGTGTTCCCCAAGGTGTGGCCACTCCCCTCGCCGGTTTTCTGGGAACTCTTGCCACTTTCGGCATTGCTTGGGGTATCGGTAAATTAGTCATTCCAAAATCCCAAAATCAGGAGTAAGGAATCAGGAGTCGGGAGTGGGGCATTTAGCTGAAATTTCCCCAAATCCCTAAACCCCTAAATCACTGATAACTGATAACTGATCACTGATAACTGAATAAATGCTACATATTGCTACTTTTTCTCGCGAAAATGATTGCCAAAATTTTGGTTTTTGGCAGAGACTTGCGCCCCATACCAGGGTTTTAGTTACTCTTTTGTTAGTTTTTGCCACAGCCTTAACTCCCAATGGTAGCTGGGAAACTTGGGGGATTTACGCATTAGGATTAATTATTTTAATTCTGATCAGTCGGGTGACTATTCCCATACTTTTACGAAGAGTAGCGATCGAATTTGTCTTTATCGGTGTGGTTTTATTAGGAACCCTTTTTCGCGATGGCGGGGAAATTCTTTGGTCTTGGGGATTTTTGCGGATAACTAGCGAGGGATTGCTAGTTTTAGGCAGTGTCGCCCTAAAAGCTTTTCTCTGTCTTTGTACGGTCAATATTCTGGTTTTAACCACAGCAATTCCCGACCTGTTGCAAGCATTAGTTACCCTGAAAACTCCCCCTTTATTGGTGGCAATTTTGGCTTCTATGTACCGTTATCTAGCTGTTTTGATCGCTGAATTTAATTCCATGCGAAGGGCAGCAATTGCGCGCAATTTAATGAGTAGTCCCCGATGGCAACGGTTGCTAGTGGGACACATGATCGGCGCTTTATTTATCCGTACCTACGAACGTGGCGATCGCATTTATCAAGCCATGTTATCGAGGGGTTACACTGGTTCCTTGCCTTCTGTACAGGTTCCCCAAAACAAGCTGAACGATTATCTAGCTATAATTGGCATAGTAATTCTGATCCTCTGGGGTCAAATGGTACATCTACTCAGGTAAAAGTCTCGTTTTTCATGCACCACAACCCGATTTTTATTGAAAACCTAGCTTATACCTATCCTGACGGCACAGAAGCGTTAAAAGGTATTAATTTAGCCATTGAAGCTACGGAAAAGGTGGCGTTGGTAGGGGCAAATGGATCGGGAAAATCCACCTTATTACTGCATTTTAACGGTATTCTCCCGCCGCAAACCGGTAGAATCACCGTCGGTCCCTACGAAGTTAAACCGGAGAATTTAGAAAATATCCGCAATTTTGTCGGTTTAGTCTTCCAAAACCCCGACGATCAGCTATTTATGCCCACTGTCTGGGAAGATGTCACTTTTGGCCCGATGAATCAGGGAATTCGGGGAGAGGATTTAAACCATCGCTGTCATCATGCTTTACACGCGGTGGGATTGGATTCCCAGCATTACAGTAAGAGAAATAGTCAGAATCTATCGGGGGGTGAAAAAAAACGCGTGGCAATTGCGGGGGTTTTAGCCATGTTGCCGGAGGTCTTAGTTTTTGATGAACCTAGCGCCCAACTGGACCCCCGGTCCCGTCGGCAATTAATACAACTGTTGGCCACTTTACCCCAAACCCAAGTGATTGCCACCCATGATCTCGATCTGGCTTTAGAGTTGTGCGATCGCACGGTGGTGTTAAGTCGTGGTCAGGTGGTAGCAGCGGGAGAAACCGCTAAGATTTTAAGTAATCGGGAATTTTTGGAACAACACGACCTCGAAACACCCCTTTGTTATAGTCGTCCCTACTGTGCGATCGCTGATGCGCCCTCACAAGTCAGTGATCACTGATCAGTGATCAGTTATCAGATGTGAGTTTTCAGTTCACCGATTACTCTTGACTGATCACTGAAAAAAGCTCCCTTTTCCCCTCTCATAGACAGTCTTAACGAGTAATTGAGATAGTCAACAGCTTACCGCTACTTAGCGGTTAATTTTTGGGATTCTAAGGGAGAATGATGTAATAACATTAATTGATTTTCTTGTAATATTTCGATAGCATAAGCAAGGCCAGAAGTATTGCTAAATTCAACTTCAAAAACATTTGGCTCATAGACTTCTACAATTGTTCCCACTTGCCCGCGATATAATCCCAATTGGGGTAAGTCTTCTAATAAAGCAACCACATCTAAGAGTTTCATTTCCTTATCTCCTTATCTCCTTAAAATACATAACAAGTAACTAAACGGGGAAAATTTTCATCATTTCTGATTATCCAAACACTGGGAATAATAGCCGTTTTGTTTTGATGATTCAGGGGAAAGTCAATAATATACTTTTGTCCATATTCCCACTTCTGCAAGAAGTCTGTGGATAGCTTGCCTGAGTAAATACTGATGTCTGATGCACAATTTTGAGATTTATTATCGGTTTCTTGCATAGAAGAGAAGACAAAAGCAAGAAAGTCTGACATTCTTAGGATAGGTAGCACGAAAATCGAGGCCATTTCTCACGATGCAAGCTCTGCTAGAAAAAGCTCAGATAGCGTTGAATAAAAAGGACTGGGAGACAGTAAACGCCAGCATACAGCGACTTTTAACCCAAAAAGATGCTATTGAACCAATTATTAACGATGAAATCCTCGATTTAGCCCTAGAAGCTTTACAAAAATGTGATTTTCAACAGCGATGGGAGATAGCGAAACTATTTCCTCAAATCGGTCAATCGGCGATCGCACCTTTAATTGCCCTGTTAGAATCCGAGGAGCAAGATGGGGAAATGCGCTGGTTTCTGGCGAGAATTCTCAGTCAATTTGATGATCGAGCCTGTATTCTCGCTCTCAGTCAATTATTGCAAAGATCGGAGGAGGAGGAGGAACTCAGCCAAATGGCTGCGGCAGCTTTAGCCAATATCGGCAGTTCTGCGATCTCTAGTTTAGGGCAATTACTGTCCGACTCGAAGACGCGTTTTTTAGCCGTACAAGCTTTATCACAAATTCGCCGGCCAGAAATTATCGAACCGCTTTTAACCGTAGTTAAGGATCAATCTAGTGCCATTCGGTCCATGGCGATCGAAGCTTTAAGCAGTTTTCACCATCCCCAGATTACTGCGATTATCCTCGATGCTTTACAGGATCCAGCCATCGAGGTGCGACGGGAAGCAATTAAAGCTAGTAGTTACCTAGCGCCAAGTTATCCCCAAGCAGATTTAGTTAACCATCTGCAACCGCTCTTATTCGATATCCACCTCGAGATCTGTCAAGAAACGGCGATCGCTCTAGGTCGTATCGGCACAGCAACCTCAGCCAAAGCTTTAAATCCACTGCTGCAATCTTCCTTAACTCCCGATAGTTTAAAATTAACTGTAGTACGAGCCTTGGGCTGGATCGAGGACGGAGAAGCTTTAAATTACTTAGAAAAGGCTTTATATAGCGAAAATGTCTTGATTTGTCGGGAAATAATCGCTATTCTCGGCCGGCAAACCTCCCAGAAATTACGCCGACAAGCAGGGGAAATTCTCGGTAATTTTTATCACTCCCATCCCGCGATCCTCGCTGATACAGGAGTTAAACAGTCTTTAGCGATCGCTTTAGGAGAATTAGATCGGGACAATAAAAGTATTTTGCTGACTTTAGCAGCCGATGGGGAGGCGATTGTCCGTCTCCATGCTCTCAGCGCCCTAAAAAAGCTAGATCATGGGACTATATAGGGTTGGCTGAAAAACTTTTTGCCGCAAACCCCAAGTAGGAGAATTGCCAGAGCCTGTCTTTTGCACGAGTGCCTGTTGCCTCTTGCCTTCAGAAGCTGATTACTGATAACTAAAAAACTGATAACTGATCACTGCTCACTGATTTAAGGTCTTTGCAGGAAGATTAATTCTTCAACGGGGAGGAAATCATCGTATTGACCTTGATTGGCTAAAACTACGATTAAATGGAGACGAGCATCGGGTTCAATGTGTAATCCTTCCCAGGGGACAGCAATTTCCAAACATTGATTAAAAGAAGCTTTGGCACTACTAGGAACTCGTTGCCAAGTAAAATATTCTTGAGCAACTTCTAACCAAGTAAATTCCGTGATTAAATTAACTCCCAGATGATGATGATAACCGTAATCGAGGGGCGATCGAGGGGGAATATCTGCTAGGGTAATTGGACTTTGCAGACGATGGACTTCGTCATAATACCAATATAAATGCACTTCTGCGGGAATTTCTTCTCCTAAGTTTGCCCCCGGTTTCCAATCGAAACGCAGATAAAAATTGAGATGATCCCAACCGAAAAACAGCCTTTGTACTAAGGAAGTCTGGTGCATTGTACCACTGGCGCCGCCAATTTCGAGCCGTCCGGCTTTATCCCAATCCTGTTCGTCCCCAAAACCGTCGATAATGGGGTGAATAAAGGCCAGTGGACGATTACCTTGTTTATCCCCGTGTTCTTCCACCGGTTCGAGCAAATAGGAGGGAATTGGCTCATTTAAAGCTTGATAAAGAGTGATCAGGTGTTCGCGGAAAAGTTGATCAAAAATTGCGTCATGATTGGAAGAATGGCCATAACCAAACCACCAAAACCAATCGGAACCTTCCGCTGCATACAATGCTTCCCACGCGTCGGGGTTATTATCTTCCGTCGCTTCCGGGTGATTAGCGAGGGTTTGACGGGCTAAAATTAGATATTCCCACGCTTTATTTTTAGCGGGATCGCCGATCCAAGTGGTAAAATTGGCATCGATCCAAGACCCGCTATGAAGTTGATGGCTGGGGATTTTTGCATTAGCGGGAAAGCGATCGAGATATTCGGAGACGGTGACTAATTCGATCGCTTGGTGGTCGCTTAAAAGTTGATACAGGTTCTCTAGGAAGGGTAAACCGTCTTGATGATAGTTTTCCCAGCAGTTTTCGCCATCTAGCGCAATGGTAACTAACCAGGGTTTTTCTAGGGTCGTGGTTTCTGCGTTGGTTTTCAGTTGTTCGGCGATCGCTTCTAGGTGTTTAACTAAGTCTGTAGCGGCCTCTTGCGCTTTCATGCCACTATAGCTAAATCCGATCAGATCCGAGAGACGATGATCGCGGAAAACCATCGATAAATTGCCGTTGCTAGTTTCCAGACGGTAGGGACGATAAAGCAATTCCGGTTCGCTAATATTGCCTTTTTCGTCGCGATGAAAGTAATGTCCCAGGGACCAACCTAACACCCCCTCATCGGAACATAACCACTGAAAACCCTGTTTAGCGATTGCGGGGAGAATCGCGGGACTAACGGATTGTTCCGAGGGCCAAAGTCCTCGAGGATGTTTATCAAAGCGATCGATATAGATTTGCCAAGCTTTCCGGAGATGGCGCGAAATATCTTCAGGATAGTGGAAATATTGACGAGGAAGGGTCATATTCGGCACCGCTACCCGGCCGGCTTCCGAGTTGGCCAGCAGGGGTAAAATTGGATGGGTGTAGGGACTGGTAATGATTTCTAGTTGTCCGGTTTCCTGCATTAACCGGTGTTGTGGCAAGATACGACGCAGAATTTGACGCTGTTTGGAGATAATGCGCTGGCGATCGCTTAAAGTGAAGTTTTTTCCCTGTTCTAACCAGGCTGCGATTTCTGGGTCACTGTGAAAGATAGGATCGATCCAAGCGAGGTTATGCCAAGCCAAGAGATCGCTATAATCTTGGAGATTCCAATGACTAATACACCAACTATGACCGTTTTCTTGACGCTGTGCGTATAATTGGGCGTAACGGGGGTGCGGATCGATCAGGGTACGATGGTTAGCATCGAAAAAGTGTTCGAGGATAAAGTGTTTTTGTGCCAGGGTTAATTGCGCTTCCGGGGTGACGGTGAGAGCAAGATAGGGGTCTATAGCTAGTCCGTTGACGTAATCCTCTAATTGCAGGATTAAAGAGGGGACAAGGTTGACAGTTTGATGTAATTTGGGAAAACGTTCTAGAATCAGGATTAAATCGAGATAATCTTTCACCCCATGCAGTCGCACCCAGGGTAAGCGATATTGTCCCGAAGCATCGGTGCGAGTTTGAGAGGATTTGTAGAGGGGTTGGTGTTGATGCCAAATAAAAGCGACGTAGAGAGGATAGGCCATGATAATACCGAGGAAAAGTGCATATAACAGGCTTTAAAGCCGTTATATTAGATAATAATGGACAATAAAGCCCATTCTAGATTCTTAAAAGTTGATTTCGGTCACTACCATAATCCTATCAACTGGTTTTCAGGGGGTATCGTCTCTTTGTATTTGTTAAAGGATCGGCTCCTCTAGTGGTGATTATTTGCAGTTCAGCAGTAGAATCTCTAATATTATTCGGCCTCACTGATTACTGTTTACTGTTTACTGATTACTGTTCACTGAAAAACCCCCCATCACTCGATCGACAACATTTTTTAGGATGATAGGATAAGCTGGAATTATCGAAACCGTAGAAGTAATAGATAAAATGAGTAATCTCCTCTGGCCGCGTTTTCTCAAGAAAGCTTACCGTCAAGAACCAATAACTAGCTTTATCTTTACCGTAGCGGCAGTAGATGTCATCATCGGGGTTCTAGGACAAAGATGGACACTGCTATCTTTAGGGGCAACGATTATGGCGATCGCTATATTCGCCCGGTGGCAACAGGGCCAAAAAACCGAGCAAATCAACAGAGAAGAAGCAGCAAGATATTATTTACCGCCCCAATCGGGTCAAGTAGCTTTACCAACCCTGAAAAACGAAAAAAATCGACCTTCTTAGCTCAAAAATCCCACCTTGCTTGGCAATCAATCCCCTCAAAGGCTAGAATCTATAGCACCGTTCATTTGTTAATATTCAACTAAATTTATGAAATTCCGATTTATGGGTGGGGAGAAACTTGTCGGGGCAATTGTGGTCAGTGTTCTAACCACGCTGACAATCGGGCAACATCAGCTTAGTCAGGCCCAAAGTCCCATTGCCCCCCCTAAACCCGCGGCTGCAAGTGGCGAAAAAACCCTGGAAACTATCCTAGTAGAAGGTTTAGGCAGACTTACCCTCGCTAAAACCCTAGAAGGGCAACAATCCACCCCTAATGCTGTGATTTTCAGCCCCGATAACCAATTGGTTCTCGCCGGTGGTAGTGATACGGATCCTCTCCTGAGAATTTGGTCAGTAAAAACAGGAGAAAAAGTCTCCCAAACTCGGGCCCAAAGAACCAGCGTCAAAGCTTTAGCCATTAGTCCCAACGAAAGATTATTAGTTAGTAGCGGTTTAGATGGTTCGATTAATTTTTGGAATCTGGTGGAAGGGAAGTATTTAGGAATTGCCCTCGAACACGGTAATACTGTCCTCGCCCTCACCGTTACTCCCGATGGTAAAACTTTAATTAGTGGCGGTTTGGAAGGAATTCGCCTCTGGACAGTGCAACCCCCCCGCCGTCCCCTCTATCGTTTAAATTGGGTGGGTAATTTTGTTTATTCCCTAGGGGTGAAATCCGATGGTTTCACCCTTGCTAGTGGTCATGAAAACGGTGAGGTAAATTTTTGGGACATCCGCGAGGGCAAATTTTTATCGAAATTTGCTGCCCATCCCCAAGCGGTGAGCAAGCTTTTATACACTCCCGACGGTAAAAATTTAATTACGGGTAGTTTAGACCGCACGATTAAAATCTGGGATACGAGCAATAATAAGTTATTATTTACCCTCATCGGTCATACGGACCGAATCCGTTCCCTGGCACTCCATCCTAACGGACAAATTCTCGCTAGTGCCAGTAATGACGGTGTGCGTTTATGGGATGTGACGACGGGTAAACAGTTGGCCTGGTTTGATAATAATTCCGACTGGGTGGAATCCCTAGCTTTTAGTCCCGATGGGCAGTATTTGGCTAGTGGTAATTATGATTTTAAAATTCGCCTCTGGCAATTCGTTCGTTAGGCAAAAATGCCCGCATTTAGCCTTTAACCACTTCTAGAAAAGCCGATTTCGCCGCTGCCTGTTCCGCCGCTTTTTTGCTTCTCCCTGTTCCCACTCCTAATTTCTGCTCATTTAACCACACTTCCGCACAAAAACGCTCTTGATCTAAACCATTGATTTCTTTTACTAAATATTGCGGCAGTTTTTTGTATTTTGCTTGTGTCCACTCCTGCAAGGCATCCTTATAATTCTGTCGGGCCGGATCTCGACGAATTTCGGCCGCTTTTTCCCGTAGCGGCTCATCTAACCAAGAACGCACTAAAACCATAGTATGCGTACTAAGATATAATGCTCCCAAGACCGCCTCAAAAGCGTCTGCTAGTCGGGAAATTCGCCCCGCTTGATCAATACTCGTACTACTTGATACCAACAAATAACGCTCGAAACCGTAGCGATCCGCAAATTCCGCCAGAGTGCGATCGCTAACCATCATCGATCGCAGGGCGGCAAATTCTCCCACTAGCGCCTCCGGATAGGTTTCTAACAATACCTCCGCCGCCACGAGCCTTACCACAGAATCGCCTACAAATTCCAATTGTTCATAATTCTTATCACGGGAAACACTGGGATGAGTTAGGGCCAAATCTAATAAATCCCATCTGACGGGGACATCAGCCGATAAACCCAGCTTTTCCACTAGGATTTTTAATTGTTTTTGGCGACGCGGATCACTTAAGGACATGGGAGCGGGAATTATAAATTATGAATTATGAATTATGAATTATGGTTCTTCCGAACTTACACTGTAGAAAAGTCCCCAAGCTCCCTCTCTGTCCAGCAATGTTCTAAAGTTGATAAATATCAATCTAACAAAAACTCAAAGCCTTATTGTACAAGCTTTACAAGCATAAGTTGTTGATAGTTTTGCATGACAGGTTCGGTAGAGCCTGAATTATGAATTGGGGAGCTTTTTTTCAATGATCAGTAAACTGATAACTGATAACTGATAAAGGAGAGAGTCAGACATAAGCCGAATTCTGTATTTCCCAACAGCAGTAAAATTGCTTTTACCTTTGTTGGAATAGAGGTTATCTATCTGGGATAATTGTCACCAATTACCTCAAGCGGTTCCTAAGAACGGGACAGGAAAAAGACCAACCTTTGTCCCTCCACCTTGCTCCCCACCGGGGTTTACCGAGCCAGTACCTCTCAATACTGCTGGTGCGCTCTTACCGCACCTTTGCACCCTTACCCCCAATCAGTTATCAGTTATCAGTGGAAAGTTATCAGTGGAAAGTTATCAGTGGAAAGTTATTAGTTATCAGTGAATTTACTTTCGTTACTGTTTACTGATCACTGTTTACTGGACGGCTACGCCGTGCCTTTGGCAACACTGAAAAAAGGGGGCGGTATTTTTCTGTGGCACTATCCTCACGCTCACGCGCACTGGACGTTATCCAGCAAGTGTGGTCTTTCAGGAGTTCGGACTTTCCTCGGAATCATTGATCAAATGATCCCGCAACCTCTAGACCAACTCTCTCCCATTCTCTAGTATGACTTACCAGAGACTTGATCGCTCATATATCCCGGTCAATAATCAGTGTTGCCAAAGGCACGGCGTAGCCGTCCAGTAAACAGTAAACAGTGAACTGAACAGTGAAAAGACAGTAGGAAACTGCTATTTAATACTGCTCGCTTAAGCTGTTCGTAATTTAAATTGCTTGTTGAGACGAGGCACTCTTGCGCTCTTGCGCTCTTGCGCTCTTGCACTCTTGCAACAGTAAAGGAATTGGAGGAGATTCGGCTAATCTAAGAATAAGCGGTTTAAATACGTCTTAGCTTAACTGATAACTGATAACTGATAACTGATAACTGATAACTGCTCAATGTCGATCGCTCTAAACGTTAATATCAAAGGTAATGGCTATCCGATCCTCTGTCTGCACGGTCATCCCGGTTCGGCAGCGAGTATGTCTGTATTTACCGATCATTTTTGCCAACGCTGGCAAACCCTGGCCCCGGATCTGCGCGGCTACGGTAAAAGTCGTTATCGCCGCGATTTTCAGCTAGAAGAACATCTAGAGGATTTAATCGAGCTGCTCGATCGCCAAAAAATCCAGCAATGTTTAATTCTCGGTTGGTCTTTGGGGGGTATAATCGCACTGGAATTAGTATTGCGGCATCCCGATCGCTTTCCTGGTTTAATTCTCGTGGCCTCGGCCGCGCGGCCTTGGGGTAGTCATCCTCCTATCACCACCAAGGCTCTGATCTTGACGGGGATGGCGGCAATTCTCAATCAGATCAAACCGGGATGGCGTTGGAATATTGATACTTTTGCTCGTCGTTCCCTGTTTCAGTACCTTTTTTCACAACATCAAGCGATATCCTATCGCTATCTCGCTCAAGATGCTGTTCCCGCCTACTTAGGCACTTCTCCCTTTGCCGATCGCGCTTTAAATCGGGCTTTAAAAAAAGGTTACAATTGTTTAAAATCTCTTGACAAAATCACAATTCCCTGCTTGGTTCTGGCGGGGGCAAATGATCGCCATATTACCAGTGCTTCTAGCCAAGAAACAGCCGAAAAACTAAAACTGTCTCAGTGGAAATGTTACCCAGATACGGCCCATTTGTTCCCCTGGGAAATCCAGGACTTAGTTTTAGGGGACATTGATGCTTGGTTAGCGGAGCATTTTAGCGATAAACTGGCAGGGTGAAGTGAAAACTACTGCCGTGGTCAGGGACACTATCCACCCAAATTTGACCGTAGTGGGCGCGAATAATCTTACGACAGACCGATAAACCGATGCCATAACCTTCTTTACCCTCATCCCGTTTGAGACGCACATGACCCTCAAAAATATGCTCTTGTTTTTCTTCGGGAATGCCGGGGCCAGTATCACTGATGCTCACTTGTACTTTTTGAGTAGTACGATGGAGGACAGAAAGGGTAATTTCGCCGCCGGGGGGAGTATATTTGATGCCATTCTCCAAGAGATTAATAATCACCTGTCGGATTAACTCCTCATCAGCATAGACGGGGGGCAGATCTTGGGGGATATCGCTTTGGAGAGTTAAAGTCTTTTCCTGAAAAATATCGGTAAATTGAGACAAAATTTCCTGACAAAGAGCTTGAAGATAAAATTTACTCTGGTGGAGAGTGAATTGCGCCGCCATGCTCTTAGAAGCTTGCAGAATATCCGTGATCAAACGGTTCATAATCCGGAACTGTTTGCGGGCCTGTTGGTGCAGTTGTTCTCGTAATTGCAGACTGCGCTCCGTATCCGGTTGATGATAGGCTAATTCTAGGGTTTCCACAGCGATGGAAGCAGCGGTAAGAGGACTGCGTAAATCGTGGGCTAACATAGCCAAAATTTGGTCTTTAAATTTTAATTGTTCTAATAATTCTTCCTTTTCTTGTTTGAGACGAAAAACCTCATCGGCGATGCGGATGAGTTCGCCCGAATGTTCCATCTCTTGACGTTGTGCATCCTCAGCGTGATTATTTTTGACCTCCTCTTTAATCGCTTTTTGCCAACGTACCAACCATTTTTTAAACTGTTCCACCAGATTACTGCCCGCGAGGGTATGGCGGGGACCAGGAGCAATTTTGACCAAGGCAGGGGTAGCTACAAGGCGAAAATGTTCGACTAAATGAGGTTCCTGGCGAATTTCGATGATCTGTAGGTCAATCGGGTAATCAGACCTTAAAGACTGGAGATAGGCCTGAATTTGACGGATAATTTCTTGAGAACTGGGACGGTCATCAACAAACAGCAAAAGTTGAATCGAGAGAGGCGTTATCGTCTCTCTCCCTAAAGCAGTCAGTGCCTCGTTAGATGGGAGCATCGGAAAATTAGTAAACCTAGGGATTGACGAGATCGATCGATCATCGATCGACTTTTATCATATTCTTTATTGTAGAAGCTTAAGATAGTATAAAATCTACTCAACCTAATCTTAAAGTTTTATTCCTTAATTCTAAGAAGAAATCCTATGGCTTTTGGCTATGTTGCCCTAGTTCTCCACGCTCATCTCCCCTTCGTCCGCCATCCCGAAAGCGATTACGTCCTCGAAGAAGAATGGTTATACGAGGCAATCACAGAAACCTACATCCCTCTGCTGCAAGTTTTTGAAGGTCTCAAACGGGACGGTATCGATTTTAAAATGACCATGAGCATGACTCCGCCTTTGGTGTCGATGCTGCGGGATCCGTTACTGCAAGAGCGCTATGAAGAACACTTAGGCAAGTTAGAAGAATTAATTGCTAAAGAAATCGACCATAATCAACATAATGGCCATATTCGCTACTTAGCCGAATATTACGCTGAATCCTTCCAAAGTATCCGACAAACTTGGGAAAAATACGATGGAGATCTGGTCAAAGCTTTTAAACAATTCCTCGACAGTAATAACCTAGAAATTATCACCTGTGGTGCGACTCATGGTTATATGCCCCTGATGAAAATGTACCCACAAGCGGTGTGGGCGCAAATTGAGGTGGCCTGTCAACACTACGAGGAAAATTTCGGTCGTCGTCCCAAGGGCATTTGGTTGCCAGAATGTGCCTACTACGAAGGGGTAGAGAGAATGTTAGCCGATGCGGGCATTCGTTACTTCCTCGTCGATGGCCACGGTATTCTCTACGGTCGTCCTCGCCCCCGTTACGGCAGTTATGCGCCCATTTTCACGGAAACTGGGGTGGCTGCTTTCGGTCGTGACCACGAATCTTCCCAACAGGTCTGGTCTTCCCAAGTCGGTTATCCGGGGGATATAGTTTATCGGGAATTCTATAAAGATTTGGGCTGGGAAGCGGAATACGAGTATATTAAGCCCTATATCATGCCCAACGGTCAACGCAAGAATATAGGCATTAAATACCACAAAATTACTAGCCGGGACGGCGGTTTATCGGAAAAAGGGCTTTATGACCCCTACTGGGCCAAAGAAAAAGCCGCCGAACACGCGGGCAATTTTATGTATAATCGCGAGCGACAAGTGGAGAGTTTAGCGGGAATTATGGGCCGTCCCCCCCTGGTTGTTTCTCCCTACGATGCCGAGTTATTCGGTCACTGGTGGTATGAGGGACCCTGGTTTATTGATTTTCTGTTCCGCAAGTCCTGGTATGACCAAAATATCTACCAAATGACCCATTTAGCCGATTATCTCCGGGCTAACCCGACCCAGCAGGTTTGTCGTCCTTCCCAATCCAGTTGGGGTTATAAGGGTTTCCATGAATACTGGCTAAATGAAACTAACGCCTGGATCTATCCTCACCTGCACAAAGGCACGGAACGGATGATTGAATTAAGTCATCATGAAGCGGAGGATGAATTACAGGAACGGGCTTTAAATCAGGCGGCCCGGGAGTTATTATTAGCACAATCTTCTGACTGGGCTTTTATTATGCGAACCGGTACGATGGTTCCCTATGCTGTCCGGCGTACTCGTTCCCACCTGCTGCGGTTAAATAAAATCTATGAAGATGTAAAATCCGAGAAGATTGACTCTGGTTGGCTGGAAAAAGTCGAGGAAATCGACAATATTTTCCCCAATATTGATTACCGCGTCTATCGACCTCTGTAATCTGGGTGAGTAGTATAGATAAAAAGGGGGTTAGTTAATACCCCCCCGATTTGATTTTTTAGAAAGTTAAATTTATGTGTCTTGGGCTAATTCTGAGGCTAATTTGGCCAGAATTTTGGGTTTAAGTTCATCAAGTTTCCGTTTTAACGTCCGCTTGCTAATTTGCGGGCTGCCCACTGGGGCTAATTGACTATCTCTCACCCATTGCTGCAAAATTTGGCATTGATTGGGAGGAATATTAGCGGTGATCACATTTTCGCAGATCTGGCCGCCTTGGAGGGAGAAAAATAAAATCCAGTATTGACCGGTTTCGCCGAGGGTTTTGGTCATTTTTTGACCCTGGGGGGTTTTTAAGTCCAAATAACAGGGCAACCAGCGGGGCCCCTGTTTACGATGATAGAGGACAGTAATCCAGAGAATCATCGGGTGGGGTGTGGGTAAAAAGAGGAATTGATTATAACGGACACTAGCAACTCGAACAGGGATATCTTCTCGATCCAACATTACCCATAAACTGGCAAAAACGCCGTCAGCAGCCTTGATACAGCGTGGGAAGACGATTTTTTGGCGCGGTTTATCCTCGGGCCAAATGGACTTGAGACAGATATCCTTGGTATTAGGGACAGCAACACTGGTTTGATCTAAATCATCAAGGGTTTTAGTTTTGGTGGTGTAATCGTCGATTTTTTGGACTATTTCACCGATACGATTTAATTTATTGGGTTGATTATTTTTGACTAGGGGTTCGAGTCGTTCGAGAAGTTGTAGTATATCTGTAACACTTTGCGGTCGATCGCTGGGTGCTTTGGCTAAACAGCGCAGGATTAACTGTTCTAATTCTGGCGGTAATTGCAAGCTAGGATTAAAGGGACGGGGTTCAGCGTAGTGGTGAACCTCATACCAACCGCCAAAGGAGGAATTATCGGGAAAAAGGGGTGTTTCTCCCGTGATCATCTCGTACATCACGATCCCGAAACTGTAGATATCGGAACGATGATCGAGTTCTTTACCTTCCATCTGTTCTGGGGAACAATAGGCTAAGGTTCCCATAAACGATTGGGTTTGGGATTCTCCCGATTGGATGAGCTTAGCGATGCCAAAATCGAGAATTTTCACCAATTCCCCTAATCCTGAGTCCTGAATCACGATAATATTGCTAGGTTTGATGTCCCGGTGAATAATCGGACACATCTCGCCTTGGAAGATAATACCCTTATGGGCGCATTCGATGCCGAAACAAATCTGACGGGTGAGATTGAGAAAGCGCGGGAGGGGCAGCGGCTGATATTTGATGATTTCTCCTATGCTTTCCCCCTGCAAAAATTCCATGACGTAGAAGGGGACTTCTTTTTCATCTACACCATAATCACGAACTTTAACAATATGAATACTTTTTTCGCCTAAAAGTGCCGAAATAGTTGCCTCTCGCTCGAAACGCTCGCGCATTCTTTTGTTGAGGAGAGTTTGCGAGAGGAATTTCACGGCGACGGTTACGCCACCTAAGAGTTTATCTTCCGCTCGATATACTTGTCCCATGGCACCGCTACCGATCAACTCGACCAGTTGGTATCGATTGGCAAGTAGGCGCCGATGTCTAGATTCTGCCGACATAACTAGGCTACCGTTTTAATTATAGTGAGTCTGGTGGAGAGAGTTTTTTTTAAGAACCGCTGCAATTCCGGGGTGATCGAGAGGACTTAACCTTAGAATGCCTTTTTTTAGGCTAAAAGCATGATTGTTAATATATATTTTCAGGCATTTTTAGTCATTGCCCCTTGGATAATTAATTTTTGGGGGTCGAAAAAATGAAAAAACTAACTATAAAATAGCATAAAATCTCTAAATAGACAATTTGATTGATTATTATTCGTTCTTGATTCTCCTGACTTGAAAGAGGCTGTGGGGTGTGGGGTGTGGGGAAGGAAACCTCTTTCATCTGTGGGGGTGAAAATTTTTTCATCGGGACTGCCTAGGGACTCCTAAACCACCACTACAGGAAACTCTCTAACCCCCCTAAAACTTTTTTGCCGAAAGTGACCGATCTGCGTAATAATTCTTTAATAAAGATTTGTAAACTTGAAAATGATTATCCTTTCGCAGTGCTAGAGATTTAATGAGACGACTAATTGCGATCGAAAAAGCTCTGCTCATCGGTCATATTGTATCGATGGCTTTTGGACTAGCGGGATTATTGCTAGTCTTGCCTCATCCCGAATTTGTGGCCAATTTACCGGATTTTGGCAAAACCGCCTTTGCTTGGTCAATGGCCGGGGGGGGTGTGGTGTATATGGTGTTAGGAATGGCAGCGGTGGCTGTTTATGCCTATCGGACTCTAGGAGTGTGGCACTGGTTAGGATTCATGGTTCCCGCTATCAGTTTATCCCTTTGTAGCGAACTATTAGGAACCAGTACCGGCTTTCCTTTCGGTCATTATCGTTATCTTTCGGGTCTAGGTTACAAAATTGCGGGTTTAGTCCCCTTTACTATCCCCCTATCTTGGTTTTATCTCGGTTTTAGTGCCTATATCATCGCTCGTGTTGGTTTATCCACTCTTGCTATACCCCAGTGGCTACAAAATCTAGGAGCGATCGCTATCGGGGCGGTATTATTAACTTCATGGGATTTTGTCCTAGATCCGGCCATGAGTCAAACCACCATGCCCTTCTGGATTTGGGAACAACCGGGGGCCTTCTTTGGGATGCCCTATGAAAATTTTGCCGGTTGGTTCGGTACAGGCTGTGTTTTTATGACGGTAGCCACTTTAATCTGGCAAGTGCAACCGGTGAAACTGCCAAGTCAAGATTTAACCCTGCCTTTTGTGATGTATTTAGGTAATTTTGGCTTTGCTACGGTCATGAGTATGGGTGCCGGTATTTATCCGCCGATTTTCTTAGGATTACTCACCGGTATTCTGCCTTTAATACTCCTCTATAATCGCGCCAAGGCTGTTGCTTCCGGGCAAACAGTGCCGACAAGCGAAGTAACAACCCTAAAAATCCCCGTTGTTTCGGTGAGAGGAGCCAAATAAGTTGTTAACTGAGATAATTCTCGGTGCATTCTGCCTGGGGCTACTGCTGTCTCAGGCTGTTGCCTTTTTTATCCTTCTTTCCCGTCTGCTAAAAGGGGCGCGTCGTCGTCCTCCCCTGACTCCCCAACCCCCCACCCCAGAAATGTTAGGGACGGTAAGCGTGATTGTGCCGACGTTAAACGAAGTGGCCAGGATTGACGGTTGTTTACAGGGATTGAGTCAACAGAGTTACGAAGTGCGAGAAATTCTGATTGTCGATAGCAATTCCCAAGATGGTACGCGGGAAAAAGTCAAGGAGATGGCGGCAAAAGACCCCCGCTTTCGCCTGAAAACCGATGATCCTTTGCCTCCCGATTGGGTAGGTCGTCCCTGGGCGTTACACAATGGTTTTTTGTTTAGTTCTCCTGAAAGTGACTGGATTTTGGGCATTGATGCCGATACCCAACCCCAAGCAAATTTAGTCGCCAGTTTGGTCAAAGCTGCGATCGCAGAAGGTTATGATTTAGTTTCCCTGTCGCCGCAATTTATCCTCTCCTATCCGGGAGAATGGTGGTTACAGCCAGCTTTATTGATGACTTTGCTCTATCGCTTTGATGCGGCCGGAGTGCGCGGGCAAGATCCCGAACGAGTCATGGCCAATGGTCAATGTTTTCTCTGCCGGCGGTCAGTTTTAGCGGCTTTAGACGGTTATAGCGGGGCAAAAGGTTCTTTTTGCGATGATGTCACCCTGGCCCGTCTAGCGGCAACCAAAGGCTATCGGGTGGGATTTCTCGATGGGGCGAAGTTGATTCGGGTGCGGATGTACGAAGGACTTAAGGAAACTTGGCGCGAATGGGGCAGATCCCTTGACCTCAAAGATGCCTCCTATCAGGGGCAATTATGGGGCGATTTAGCTTTATTAGCTCTTACTCAGGGATTACCGATAATTATCACTCCTTTACTGCTCACAGCTTTGATTTTTGGCTACAATTTCCTGAGTTTACAAATTGTCTTGACTTTAAACCTGCTGCTGTTATTGATTCGCTTTGCCCTTTTATTGGCCGTCTCTCCTAGCTACTATCGGGGCGAAAAAGTCAATCTATCTTCGGGATTATTTTGGCTATCTCCCCTCGCGGATCCGCTGGCAGTTATCCGCATTTTTATCTCTGCTTTTACCCGTCCCCAAAGTTGGCGCGGTCGATTGTATTAAAAATATGGCTCTCTTAGGTTTGGTGGGTAAAATGGATTCTAAGATACAGTCCTGTTGGCGAGGGAGTGGAAGGAACCACAAAGACACAGAGGACACAAAGATCGATCATATTGTAAGTTAAACTGATCACACAGAACCTAGAAGAGCCGATAAATTAGGCTTTTAGTCATCACCTAAAATCATGGCTTCGACTTCCTGTTTAGCTTTTTCTAGGTCGTCTTTGGCTTGTTGTTGGAGTTGTTTGGCTTGATTACGAATTGCCGTGATATGCTCACTAATTTCTATTTGTTTTTCAAGAGGAGGCAGAGGAATTAACAATTTTTTAAAAAATTCATCTGATACTCTTTGATGACCCACAGAACCAGAAAAGTAAAGAATAGCATAATTTCTAAGAATTTTAAGTCTTAGTAAGGCATAAATATATTTAATATCAATATCAGTTTTGGCTCGAAAAACATGAAATTCTGTAGAACCAAAGCCAATACCATTTACTAAATTAGAAACTACAGCAGATTTTCCATTTTGCATACAAGGCGTTATTTTTGCCCAAATTAAATCATTCTCTAAAAATCTTGTATATCCATTAGATTCTTCTATATTCCCTACTTGAGATGTATCTGCTTCTCCATAAATAGCTGAAACATTTTCCATTGGAATAAAAGTCGCTTGCATATCTTTTTTAGTTCCCTTAAATAAGGTCAATGGATTAATAAAAACACAATTCTTAAGCTTTTCCATAGGAAAACTTGTAGAAGGTAATAATAGTTCTTTTTGATGTGCGGGAGCATCAAACCTATCGCCTGATACCTCGCTTAAATTACGGATAAAAATTCGGTTTTTAATAGTGTTTTCTTCGGGTTCGGGTAACTCAATCCCCAACTCCCCTAACAGATAATCATCAATACTATCTAGTAATCGCTGTGCTTCCAATTCTTTTTGTTTTTTCTTTGCCACAGCATCCTGAATTTTTTCATATATTCTTTGATCACTGATCACAGGAATGGAAAATAAAGCAGGATAATCTAAAGCAGGACGAGTACCACCCGTTGCTCTTTTTGAAGCAAGTTTTTCTACTGTATCTAAGTTTAAAAAAGCCGCTAAATTCTCGCTAATTTCCTTAGAACCAGTACGAATAACAACAATATGCTGATTTATATTACCTTCAAAATTTTGGGGGACAACAGAGGCAATAGCCATCCTTCCAACGCCAGTAATTTTTACTAATAAATCTCCTTCTCTTATTTGACTTCTTTTTAATAAGCTTTCGTGAATTTCCCTAGAGATATAAACTAAATCAGTTTGATCTAGCTCTCCTGTCACTGATAAATTTTGCACACGCACAAATGGAATGCCATTCTCAGCATCAGAATAATAACTATTTTCGCTTTTACTGGGAGTAGCTCCACTTGAATGATACTTAGAAAAGTGCCGTAAACGATATTGAGTTTTTGCTTTAACTTTTTTATCTAATTTAACAAGCTCAGGAATATAACAAAATGGATCAAGCCGTCTTTCTAGTTCCTTTGAATTTACTAAAAATATTTTATCTTTATCCACATCAAGACCTAAAAAAAAACCATCCTTTCCTGACTCTATAGACTCAATAAACCGGGCAAGCTCCTGACCAATAAAATCTAACTCATTATTATTAGTCGGTTTACCCGTTGCATCATAACCAATATCTTCGGCAATCGCCATAAAAATCGGATAATCTTCGATTACCTTTTGCTTTTCCTCCGCATACTGATCACTCAAAGACTCCTTTAAGGCCTCAATTTGGTCATTATATTCCGCCGTGACCGACTTTTTCCACTCCTTATAAAGCTCCGAATCCGTCAACGCCTTACCGGACAAATTTTGAGCATTATCAAAACCTCGTAACTCCTTTAAATGCCGCTTCTTATTATTTTCAATCTTATCCAATAACTTTAAATAATCATTGCCTTGCTTAATTTGATCCTGTAAAGCCAGTTTAGCCTGTTGAATACTTTCCGTTACTGCTTGCGAATGCTTTTTCAAAAATAAAACCGAACTTTTAACCCCTGCTCCCGTTGCAGAAAAAGCCGTCTGAGGCATCGAAACCACCGCCACAATGCGATATTTTTCCTCGATTCCCTCCCTGACATACTGCAAACTTGAATTAGTCAAAATACCATCAGGAACCACCATCGCTAAATAGCCACCTTCCTTTAAAAAACGATGACATTGCTCGAGAAATAAAACTTCTGTACTTTGGCTATCCCGCTCCGTTGTTCTACTTTTAGGATTTAACCAATCTACCGCCTTCATCGCAAAGCTATATTGGGATATATAAGCCTGTTCCGTTTGTTTAATAACCGAACCAAAAGGCGGATTAGTAATAATAAAATCAAAGCGATTATATGTAAAGCCTTTATTTTCTGTCCGTTTAATTAAATCTTCGCTATCGCGTAAACCATCCGCTGCAATCACATTGGTATGACCATCATCATGGATAATCATATTCATTTTGGCAACCCGGGCAATCTGTTCATTAATTTCAATGCCAAACAAATTACTCTGAGCAAAATTATGCCAATGCTGATAATGTTTGTTATATTCTTTCGGATCCGTTTTATAATTGGGATAGTATTCATCAGCTTCCGTACGAACCTTCTCTAACGCATGAAGCAGAAAACCACCGCTTCCACAAGATGTGTCTAAAACTAAAGAATTGTGCTGGATGGGTAGCACATCCACAATAAACTTAACAATTGGTCGAGGTGTAAAATACTGCCCAAAATCTCCGCGAAAAAATGACCCCATAAACGTCTCAAAAGCGCGACCCTTACTATCTAAGTCTGTTTCGCCTAAATTAATACTTTCCAAATAACCCACCACCGTCCGCAACTTCTCTGGACTTAAGCGAATATCATCTTTAAAAACTTCTGCATCTGCTCGACGACCTTCTTCGTATAAAGCCTTAATGCGCTCACTTAATTGCTTATTTTCCCGTTGTTTTCTTTCCTCCTCTTTTTCATTAGCTTTAGGAGCAACACTAAAGACCTGAAAATCGTAGGGTTCCCTTACCTTGCGAGCTTTCTTTTCATCCCAAATTTTACAAAAAATTAGCTTATCTAACTCGTCAAAAGCTTCCGAGGGATTCAACTCTCCCCCTCCCCATAACGATTGATGAGCCTGCTTAAAACGACGGGTTAACTCACCCTCTGTAACTACTGTTAACTCAAATAACTTTTGTCCATTAGAAATACCACCACCTTTAGCATATTTAAAACGCGCTAATGTTTCCACTCCCGATTGTGGAATATCAGTGATAGTAATTCTTTCCTTTGGCTTTTCTGTTGGTACTTGATAATATTCATCTTTAATACCGGAAGTTATCCAAACATATTTCGCTCCTTCCGCCACCGCATAACTAAAACCCTGTTCTACTGCCTGAGTAAATTCTAATTCTGAAACCTCTTGTTTTTTACATTCAACAACGATATGAGGCGATTTATGCCCATCATCATTATAAACAATAATATCCGCTTCTTTGGTCGATGATCCCATTACTACGGGAACAAATAACCGAATCCGCTTTTGAGCATAACCATAGGTCAAAACTAACTTTAAAAAAGTCTCAGCTTGTACCTGTTCTTCAGGATTGCTATAATTTCGCTTTTTATTTTGATTAATATATGTAATATATTTCTGCTCATCATCTAACTTAATTAAGCCTTTTTTTATTCCTTCTTGAATTAAACTCATAAGCGTGTGATGGCCGATTCATTGACTGAGATAAAAAAATTATAATATTAACAGGGTATTTCAGACAACCCAAAAAAAGTTAACTTGAGCATCTTGATTGTTTAGCCCGTTAAGTAGCTGGTTATAATTAAATTAAAAATGGATTTTAGGTTCGATCCCCCCTGCCCCCCTTGATAAGGGGGGTGCCGATCCCCCCTTAGTCCCCCCTTAATCCCTCCTTAATAAGGGGGGCATCTGATAATTTTTAACGCCTACCTACTTAAAACCGAGGAATATGATTAAAAAGATGACGCATGACCACAAATTCCCAAGAAAATAACGAATAGCCATAACCCTGCTGCTCCACCGTCCTCACCTGAGCTTGTAAACCCTTTAAGGAAAAATCAGGATTCCAACCCGCATATAAACCCACCCCCACCGGCACATACCGGGAAGCTGTCGCCAGTCCCGATCCCGAAAGACTCGCCGCCACCTGATTGGGAGTTTTCCGATAGATCTGTAAGACCACCTCATCCACAATCCCTTGACGCACCCAAGCCAACCAATTTTGATTATATTTATTCACCGCAAAAGAGTGAGGATTAGGCGAAAGACTCACCACCAACTTGGGATTAATCGCCTTGACATGATCGTGCAACTTGCGGGTTAAATTCGTTAAAGCCTGACTTTTATTACCAAAAACACGCGGAACTGCCCAATGATCATCTAACTGAATCCCCGCCAAATCTTTTTCTTTTAAAATATCCTCCATATTGCCCAAAAGATAGGCTTGTACCTGCGGATTCGCCGGATCTAACCAGACATTGGTTTCCACCACCGTCTTCCCTGCGGGCGTTTTTAATAGCCAATCCGGATGCTTTTTGGCAATGGGATCCTTAGGCGATAACATCAAACCATACTCAAACCAAGCAAATGGCTTCAAACCCTGCCGTAAAGACTCCTTAACCGCTGCCCTCCAGGGATTGCTCAACGGCGGCACAAACAACCAATTCGTCGGACGTTGGGAAGTCGGATAAAGCGTTCCCCTAAACCCATAAACACTAAAATACACCCGGTCATAACCCGATCGCGAAAGATGATTTAACACCTCATCTAAGGACGTAGTGTGATGTAACAATATCGTGCCAATATTGGTTAACCAAACCCCCTTCATCTGCTCATTTTCCACTGCCTTTCGGGGAGCCGCGCGGTGAGTAACCAACAACAAAAAAGCCACTCCAGCAACAATCCCAAGCCTCTTTAGGTACTTGCTAAACTTAACCATGATTGCCGATTAATCCCACCCAGATATTTGATAATAGCATTATTGTAGTCCGATTTTTGATATTCAGTTCATTATCAGCGATCGCTGTTTAGTTATACTAAATCCGGTTATTAAAGACTGATTATCAGTGAACTAAAAAATAGATACCTGGTGTATTAGGCCCCCCTAACACACCCAGAAAAAATTTTAGGAAAAATTAACCGACCACACAGAGAATATCCGATGCGTGACTAGCGGTATTCACTTTCTCATCCACATGGCTAATTTTGCCTTCTGCATCGATGATATAGGTGACGCGCTTAGAATAGCCACCCCCATCGACGTCATAAGCTTTGGTGATAGCACCATCGGTATCTACAAGCAATTGGAAGGGTAAACTGTATTTTTCTTTAAATTGTGCATGGGAACCCTGGTCATCCCTGCTCACCCCGAAGACTACTATTTCCTTGTCTTGGTATTGTTCGTAGTTATCCCGGAAGCTTTGCGCTTGCTTGGTGCAGCCGGGGGTATCATCTTTGGGATAGAAGTATAAAACTACGACTTTACCTTGAAAATCCGACAGGGAAACGGTTTTTCCAGTATCGTCGGTGGTGGTAAAGTTCGGTGCGATTGTTCCAACGGTTAAAGCCATAACTCCGATTCCTTTACAAAAGTTAATCTATATTGATGATAAAGGATTAGGGTCAAAAACAGGGTGTGGGAATTATGAATTATGAATTATGAATTATGAATTATGAATTATGAATTAGGGAGATGGGGTGATGGGGTGGTCACTGCGTGCGCGTTGCGGGGGGTGATGGGGAAGTGGGGGTTCGAGCATTTGTACTACTATTTTCCACAGGCAGTTTAAATGCAGTGCAACTGAGAAGACGAACAACAAACCTCCAGAATTTGTCCTAGGATAATATTTGTCAGCTAAGAGGGGGATAATATGGGGCTATTCTGGTTAAAGGTGAGAACTTTTGGGCAAAATATCTTAATCGGTTTAGTTTTAGTGCTATTAATCGGTTTTTATCACAGCATCAGTGCTAAATCTGCCTCATTAATGATTGTTTATCCTCCCGATAATCATCAAACCACGGCATCGAGAATCTTTTTTATTGGTTCTGCTCCTCCATCGGGTCAAGTTTTGCTCAATAATCAACCGATTCAACGCAGTGCTAAAGGATATTTTGCCCCTAGTTTTCCCCTAGAAGTTGGCGAAAATAATTTCACTATTCGCTATCAAAACCAAACTATTAATCGTCAAATAATTCGTCTAGATACTCAAGCAATTATTCCCCAAGGATTAGCTTTTGCTGATAACTCTCTCAGTCCTTCTGTCAATAAGACGAGGTTAGTGGGGGAATGGATTTGTTTTAGTGCGATTGCCACTCCCCAAGCTCAGGTCTCTGTGCAGTTAGGAGATAAAATTCTGCCTCTTTTACCCCAACCTCAAACCACAAAACTGCCTAGTAATGCCGCAGTTTTAACTAATCTTAATCAAGCGAATTCCGAGGATAAAACTGGTTACTATCGAGGTTGTCAGCAGTTTAAGCAAGAGGCTAACTTAGGAAAACCTATTTTTACAGCACAATTAAATAATCGCTCGATTAGTCAACAAGGTCAAGGAGAAATTAACATTATTAGCGATCAAAATTTACCAGTGATTGAAATTATAGCAGACCAAGGGGTAGCTCGCACGGGGCCGGGTAGTAATTATTCCCGTTTAACTCCTTTACCCCAAGGCACAAAAGCGAGAGTCACTGGGAAAGAAGGGGATTGGTTACGGTTAGATTATGGTGGTTGGATTTTAGAGCGAGAAACCCGTTTAATAGTTAATGAGGTCTTAGATAATGCTAATATTCGTGGTCTCTCTTCTCGCAGTATCAATCAAGCAACGGAAATTATTTTCCCCCTCTCCCATCCTGTACCCATCGCCGTGAGACAAGAGGATGATAAATTTATTTTGACTCTTTATAAGACCATTGCCCAAACCGATACAATTTTTCTAGTGGATAATCCTTTAGTAAGACGTTTAGATTGGCGACAAATCAACCCGACCACGATAGAATACACTTTTAATCTTAACCAAAAACAACAGTGGGGTTATAGTCTTCGTTACCAGGGGACAAATTTAATCTTAACCCTGCGTCATCCCCCGGAAAAAAGTGATAATTTACAGGGCAAAGTTATTTTATTAGATCCAGGACACGGAGGTAAAGAAACTGGTGCTGTCGGTCCGACGGGTCACACAGAAAAAGAGATTAATTTGCTTATGTCTAAATTAATTAAACGGGAGTTAGAAAAATTGGGGGCAACAGTTTATTTAACCAGAGAAACGGACATCGAAATATCCCTACCGGCACGGGTAGAGATGATTAATAATCTACAACCAACCCTAGCACTATCGGTTCACTATAATGCTTTACCCGATGATGGAGATGCCTTAAATACCCAAGGAATTGGCATATTTTGGTATCATCCCCAGGCAGCGGATCTATCGGTTTTTCTCCACGATTATTTAACCAAAAATCTTAACCGTCCTTCCTATGGGGTATTTTGGAATAATTTAGCTTTAACTCGGCCTTATAGTAGTCCTTCATTGTTATTAGAGTTAGGATTTATGAGTAATCCTCAAGAATTTGAATGGATTACCGATACTCAGGCACAAAAACAATTAGCGCAAGTTTTAGCCGCCGGAATTAGCCAATGGTTTCAACAATCTGGGGTAATTGCTTCCAGTTAAGATTTAAGGGCAATCCGAGGGAGATAAGCTTAAATCTTTATGAAAAATCAAGCCCTAGCTGAAAAGCCGGTGATAGGATTGGCTGGAGTCTCTATTGTAATCTGAGGAAATTAAATCAAGTTCATGGAAAAAATGTTACCAGTGAACAGCAATCGGACAAAATAACTGCTAGATTACAAGGTATAGCCGATCACTCCCTAGTAGATATTCAAACAGCGATCACTCTGTAAGAAAAATCTCTGGATGAGCAAACAACTGAAGATAGTTTACCTAAAAATTTGCCAACAGTTCACGCCCTTATAGACAACTTAATCGCTGCCCCCCTTATTAAGGGGGGATAAAGGGGGATTAAGGGGGGATAAAAACCACCCTCGTTATTCGTTATTATTCTTCATATACCCATGACTAACTCTTTATATATCAGCACGACGGCAACGGGAAGCGGTAAAGCGTTAGTAGCTTTAGGAATTATTGACTTAATTCTCCGCAAAACTAATAAAGTTGCTTTTTTCCAGCCAATTGTTCTCGACTGTTCCGAAGGTCATCGGGACGAAGACATTGACTTAATCCTCAATTATTTTAAATTAGAACAAACCTACGAAGAAGCCTTCGGTTTATGTTACGAAGAAGTTAAGGATTTATTGGTACAACAAAAATTTGATGAAATCATTGAAAGAATTATCAAAAAGTTTAAAAACTTAGAAAAAAAATATGATTTTATCCTCTGTGAAGGTTCCGATTATCTGCAAGAAAATTCCGCCTTTGAATTTGAACTAAATACAGAAATCGCCAAAAATCTCGGTCATCCCATCTTAATATTAGGTAATGCTCACCAGCGCAGTATCGAAGATGCCCTTAGTCCGATCCTGATTTCCTGCGACACCTACCAAGATAAAGGTTGTACGGTGATCGGAATTATTATCAATCAAGCTGAAGAGGAAAAAATAGAGGAATTACGGAAAAGCCTAACTAAAATTTTTCACCCCCAAGAATATGCCCTAGGAGTGATTCCCCACAATGCCAAACTTAGCAGCCCGCGAGTGGCAGAAATCGCCCAACAATTACAGGCAAAAGTTCTCTACGGACAGCAGAGATTAGATAGTTTAGCTAGTAACTTTCTGGTGGTGGCTATGCAGATGCAAAATGCCCTAGAGCGGTTAAAAGAAGATAGTTTAATTATCACCCCTTGGGATCGCGGCGATGTGATTATCGGGATGTTACAAGCCCATCAATCGGCCAATTATCCCCAATTAGCCGGTATAGTCTTAACAGCAGGTGATAACCTCAATCCTTCGATCGCCCGTTTAATTGAAGGTTTGCCGGATCCCTTACCGATTCTCTCCGTCACCACCGATACCTATACCACGGCCGAACGCATCCACAATGTGCGGACCACCCTAACCTCGACGGACTACGATAAAATTAACCTCAGTCTGCAGCTTTTTCACAGTAACATCAATCTCGATCGCCTAGAAGCGCAAATTCGCACTTTGCGGACCCAGGGGATTACCCCGAAGATGTTCACCTATAATCTCGTACAACAGGCCAAAGCGCAAAAACGTCACATCGTTTTGGCCGAAGGAACCGAACCGCGCATCCTCCAGGCGGCCACAGTTTTAGTCGAACAGGATATCGTCGATTTAACCCTCTTGGGACAACCAGACGAGATTGCAATGGTGATTAAAAAACATGGTATCACTCTCGATCTCGATCGCCTGCAAATTATTAACCCCGTGGCTAGTCCCCATTTTGAAAGCTATGTGCAGACCCTCTACGAAGCGAGAAAAGCCAAGGGAATGAATCTGGATCTGGCCCGGGATTATGCACAGGATGTCTCCTATTTTGGCACTTTAATGGTGTATCAAGGCGATGCCGATGGTATGGTATCGGGGGCGGTGCATACCACTCAACACACGATTCGGCCTGCACTCCAGATTATCAAAACTAAGCCCGATTGTGCGATCGTCTCCTCGGTCTTTTTTATGTGTCTAGAGGATCGAGTCTTGGTCTATGGGGATTGTGCGGTCAATCCCGACCCTAGGGCTGAGGAATTAGCCGAAATCGCCCTATCTTCTGCTGAAACTGCCCAAAAATTCGGAATTGAACCGCGAATCGCCCTGCTTTCCTATTCTTCGGGTCAATCGGGCCAGGGAGAAGACGTGGAAAAAGTACGACAAGCGACCAAAATCGCTAGGGAAAAACGCTCCGATTTGAAGCTAGAAGGCCCGATTCAGTACGATGCGGCGGTAGATAGGGAAGTAGCCGCCCAAAAAATGCCGGGGTCAGAGGTAGCGGGCCAAGCAACGGTGTTTATTTTTCCTGACCTGAATACAGGGAATAATACTTATAAAGCCGTGCAGAGGGAAACGAAAGCTTTAGCGATTGGTCCAATCCTACAGGGATTAAAAAAACCCGTCAATGATCTCAGTCGCGGTTGTACCGTTCCCGATATTATCAATACGGTGGTAATCACAGCAATTCAATCCCAATCTTTTTGAGTTATCGTCATTTCAGATCAGTCCCATGATGTACTCTTGACGGCTCAAACAATATTCACAGCGATCGCCCGCTCTTTCTCTCACTCGCTGGCGAACCTCTGGGGGAATGGCACTCATGCCACCAGTGGCTCCCGCAAGCCTCGGCGTACCGCTTCTGCCAAGGCTTCTGACTTGCCTAACTGTCCCAGTTGATAGATATGCAGTAAGGCTAAGAGTTCGTAGCGTTCTGCTTCTGTCAAGGCTGTATTTTTCCCTTTCGTCTGTAACTCGCCCAATCGCTGGTTCTGTACCTCATCCATCCGAGAATTTGCCAGTGCCAAGACTTCGGCATCCGATAACTGGGAAGGGGGAGAAAATTCGCCAACTGTCAGCCAGAGCCATTGCAAGGATTCGGCTAAGACAGTTGCAATTTCTTGCTGTGTTGAGGCTCCCAACCGCTTGGCATATTCCAGTAAGTGTTCCGGCAATTTGAGGGTGACTTCAACTGCCATATCCGCTCTTATCTCCCACATTCCGCACCCTAAAGTGTCACATTGAAAATTTTATCTAAATCGTCAAAACGATTGCCGGCTCTGAATTACAGGCTAATTTGTTAGCCCAGCAGATTCACAATTAGCCCTAAAAATCTGATAGCTCTGATACCAAATTATTGAGATAAACTCTCATTAAGCTGGCGTTCGTTGACTAGAGTGTGACACTTCATAATTCTTAGTAATCGCTAAAAGTCTTAATATACAAGGGCTAGAGCAACTTTTGATTTCAACGACTAGGGTGCGGAATGTGGGTTATCTCATCTAAAGGGGTATTTTCAGGATAGACCATTTTTAGAAAACGGGTTTC
Organism: Microcystis sp. 0824; assembly: GCF_003112475.1. Classification (NCBI taxonomy): domain Bacteria; kingdom Bacillati; phylum Cyanobacteriota; class Cyanophyceae; order Chroococcales; family Microcystaceae; genus Microcystis; species Microcystis sp. 0824. The sequence continues at coordinate 72,576 of NZ_BDSM01000008.1, forward strand.
TCAAAGAAAACCGTTTTCTGGAGATGAAAAACATAGATAAAACCCTATAAAATCGATAAGAAGCAATAATTGACAAAATAGGGGTGGTGTGATATGCTTTTTGGTAAAATTTCTACAAAATTGTCAATGAACACTACAACTATCCTCAAATCCCTGTCTGGTGTCGGTGTTGTCTTCGCCAGCACAGTTAGCGCGATCACCATGGTGGCCACCCTCCCCGCCAGCGCCGCCACCTTTACCTTTACCGGAAGTGGCGGTAATATCCCTGATGACAACACCACTGGTTTTAGTAGCACTATTACCGTTCCCACCAGTTCCAACGTTTTGATCACCGATGTCACTGTCACCCTCACGGGACTGCAGCACAACTTTCTAGGCCAGGTGCGTGCCGCCCTCACCTACGTCCCAACCAACACGACAGTAGCCCTATTCAACCGGGTTGGGCGCATTGTTCCCCCTACTACTGCGACTGGCGATAACAGCAACTTCAACGGCAACTACAGCTTTAACGATGCCTTTACCGGCGACATCTGGACCGCAGCGGCTTCTGGGGGTAATCTTTTTGACGTCGCCAGCGGCAACTACTTCGCCACTGGTGGGAACAGTAGCACCAAGGTTCCCATGCTCGCTTCCCTAGGCGGACAAGAGTCCAGCGGCGACTGGCAGCTGACCATTGCCGATACTGTCGCTGGTACTACTGGCTCTTTCACTTCTTGGACGCTAAATTTGCAAGGTACCCCCATTCCTGAGCCAAGTTCTAGCTTAGGTTTGCTGGCTTTAGGCTTACTGGGAGCGAGAGCGGCACTTGAGCGCCATTTGAATGGGAAAGATTAGCATAGAAAACGGGTTTCTTTGAGAAACCCGTTTTCTGGAATATGCTTATTTCCTCCCGACCGGGCCGAAGCGGGAATCAAAACTATCTCAATGGAGCGAGATGAATCGCGACCAGAATAAAACTAACGCGGTAGCGTTTCCACTTTCGGGGAGTTTTGGTTCTCGACGTATTTTTTTAGTTGTTCGACAGTAACGTCGCCACAACTAGCCACGAAATAAGCTCCCGTCCAAAAATAGGGTTTGTTGTCGAAATACTCGGCCGCCAAATACGGAAATTCTTGTCTAATTAAGCGACTACTAACTGTTTTAAGGTTAGCGATTAGTTTGGTCCATGATTGTAATTATAGCGTTTCCTGTTCGCAAGAGATACATTATCGATGGTGAAAAGCTTAATTAGCCAAGGTTAAACTGTGCCACACAGGTGTGAGAACCGCTATAGTTGATATCCTAGGCAGTAAGTGTTATAATTTAACTATACATCACGCTCACGAAAGACAGTGATAACGCTTACCTACCAGTACAAACTAAAGGTAAACAGACAACAGGAACAGGAGATAATCCACATTCTTGATGTTTGCAAAAGCGTTTATAATTACGCTCTTTCAGAACGGAAAGATTGGTTAAACTCTCGAAAGTGTCTTGCGGATCACTGTTCGCTAGTTTCCGAGTACATAATTCCTGCGGATGAACCCTATCCTAATTACTTCGTTCAAGCTAAAAATCTAACGGAAGCTAAAAAAGTTTACCCGATATTAAAGACGGTTAACGCTCAAGTTTTACAGCAAGTCTTAAAAACTTTAGATAAGGCGTTTAACCAGATGAAATCGAAAGGCTTCGGCTTTCCTAGATTTAAGAAAAAGATGCGGAGTTTTGTTTTTCCTGCGCTCTCAAAAAGCTTTCTAGGTGACGAATACTTAAATTTTCCACAATTGGGAAAAATTAGAATCAGGCAATCTAGAGAATACCCGTCTGGGTTCGAGCCTAAACAAGCTCGAATTATCCAAAAAGCGTCGGGATTTTACGTTTCGGTTTCCTTCCAATCTACGGAATTAGTTCCCGATATGACAGTGGGAAAAACCTGTTTAGGAATTGACGCGGGGATTGAGAGTTTTGTTGCTACTTCACGGGGAGATTTAATCAAAGCCCCTCGATTTTTGTTGAAAGTACAGAGTAAGCTTAAATTGCTACAAAGACGCTTGAAACGGAAAACTAAAGGCTCTAGCAATTGGTTGAAACTCCAAGATAAGATAGCGAGATTACACGAAAAAGTGTCTAATACTCGTAGAGATTGGCATTTTAAGTTAGCTCATTACCTTTGCGATCTCGCTGATAATATCTTTGTTGAAGATATTAACTTCGTTTCCTGGTCTAGAGGGATCGTTAGAAAACAATCTCTGGATTCAGGTATCGGTAGTTTTATTAACGAGATATTACCGTTTGTCGCTTGGAAACGGGGAAAATATTATCTTAAGGTTGATAAAAACGGAACCTCGCAAGAGTGTCCGAATTGTGGCGCAATTACTGGTAAAAAAGCGTTATCGGAAAGAGTTCACCGGTGTGATTCTTGCGGCCACATTGAACCGAGAGATACGGCATCAGCGAAGGTAATTGAGAACCGAGGAAAAAACGCGGTCGGACTGACCGTGTTAGAAAACGCTCGCGGAGGCGATTTGACGGGGATCGACTGGGTTAAACTCGGTCGATCTAGTTAAAAACCTATGAACCGAGAATCTCCCGCTACACCGCGCGAGCGGTTAGCGGGGGAGAGTCAAAATTAGAATGATTAAACCCCAACCATAACCCCGCCTCGATAGCCGATAACCGATCGCTAAACATGGAGCCATCTTTCGCCCTTACCCTGCAAATTGTCATCACTGTGGTGGCGGGGATTACAGCCCAAGTCATTGCCGAATACCTGAAAGTTCCCAGTATTGTCTTCCTGCTTATTTTTGGGATTGCTTTAGGGTCCGATGGTTGGGAAATTCTACACCCCCAAAGTCTGGGAATTGGCTTAGAAGTCCTTGTTGCCCTCTCTGTGGCGATTATCCTATTTGAAGGCGGTTTAAGCCTAAGCGGACGGGAATTAGGGCGAGTTTCTGGCAGTTTACGCAACCTTGTCACCCTCGGTACTTCCATCACTCTCATCGGTGGCGGTATGGCAGCCCACTGGTTGGGGGAATTTCCCTGGCCGATCGCATTTCTTTACGCTTCTTTAGTGGTGGTAACTGGTCCGACAGTGATCGGGCCTTTGCTGAAGCAAGTAGCCGTAGATCGGCGGGTGGCGACGCTTTTGGAAGGAGAAGGGGTATTAATCGACCCGGTGGGCGCAATTTTAGCCGTAGTGGTGCTAAATACGATTATTGATAGTCATTCCCGCCCCATGGCAATTATCACCGGTTTAACCCTGCGTTTAGGCATCGGGGCAGCGATCGGCATTGTCGGCGGGGGATTGTTAAGTTTTATTATAAAAACTTGCAATTTTTTGACTTTTGAGCTAAAGAATCTCGTGGTTTTAGCGGGAGTCTGGGGATTATTTGGTTTATCGCAATTTAGCCGCAGTGAATCGGGGTTAATGGCGGTGGTAATGGCGGGAATTGTGCTAAAAGCGGCGGCAGTTCCCGATGAGCGGTTATTAAGGCGTTTTAAGGGTCAATTAACCACTCTTTGCGTGTCGGTACTGTTTATTTTACTAGCGGCGGATCTTTCGATCGCCAGTGTCATCGCTTTGGGTTGGGGCAGCGTCCTGACTGTGTTAGTCTTGATGCTGGTGGTACGTCCCCTGAGTGTGGCTCTGTGTACCCTAAAAAGTGACCTAAATTGGCGACATAAGTTATTTATCGCTTGGGTTGCCCCTAGGGGAATCGTTTCTGCCTCCGTAGCTTCTTTATTTGCCATTTTACTCACCCGTGCCGGTATTAATGGCGGTGAAGCGATCAAAGCTTTAGTCTTTTTAACAATTTTAATGACGGTTTTTATTCAGGGATTAACGGCGCGGTGGGTGGCAAAAGGGCTAAAAATCACTTCTTCTGCGGCAACAGGAGCAGTAATCGTCGGTTGTAACCCCCTAGGTCGCTTAATCGGTTGTTTATTCCAAGAACAAGGGGAAACCGTGGTTTTAATCGATACGGATGCCGCAGCCTGTCAGCAAGCAAAAGAAGAGGGTTTGACGGTGCTGCAGAGTAGCGCACTTGATACAAAAATACTGCAAGAAGCCGGCATCGAATCCATGGGGACTTTTCTGGTTTTGACTAATAATAGCGAGGTTAATCTGGTTTTAGCCCAAAGAGCCGGCGAGGAGTTTCATCCCCCCCGGGTGTTGGCTGCCTTTGCGGGAACCCCTAACCCGGATAAAAATAAGGTTAATCAGGTTTTTCTCCCTAGTTTTTCGGTCAAGGAATGGAATCAGTATTTAGACGATAATCAGATTAAATTGGGTAAAACTATCTTTAAGGCCGATGATTTGAGCGAACAACAGACCAGATTAACTAAATTAATCGAAAATGGCGAACTGCTGCCCCTACTATTGCGTCGTGATAATTCCCTACAGGTAGTAACAGAAGGGGAAGAATGGCGCACCGGAGACGAATTAATCTATATTCTGCGCGATTTACGCCCACAACTGCTTAAACGTCTTTCTGGTACTGTCAAAACCCGTTTATCTTTGGAAATCTTACCCGAAGTGGAAATTGCCACCAGTAGATAAGTAATAGGACAAAATTAACTTCTTGGTTAGGATAGGCACTCTGGCAACTTAAACTTAGCCAAAAAAAACGGTACACTGATAACTGATAATTGATAACTGATCACTGCTTATGCCTCCCCGTTGGCCCCGTCAACCCGACCGCAAAAACGATCCCGCTTTCCGACGTTTAGATGATCGCATGAATTTTGCCGTTCATGTGGCTGGTTTTTTAGCGATTAATTCAGGGTTGTGGTTCTTTCATATCATTAAATTCTCCGATTGGACTTGGTTAAATCTGTTCACGGGAATTTGGGCTATTCTATTGGTGGGACATTTGATTTATATAGCGGCGATCGCTAACTACTCGGTAACATCCCATGGCTAACACAACTCAGGACATCGAAAATCTGGCGGCCCAAATCGGCGACAATATCTACATTGACGTGGCTAAATGGCATCTCTATCTCCGGGAGGCCCATTTACACAGCGTCGTTGCCGAAAAAGTCTTCCCTTTGCTCGAAAACGACAGCTTAAGCGAGAATGCAGTCATGTCTATCCTGCGTGAGATAAAAGTCACCCTCGGAGGTGGTCATCTGCAAGTTTCTCTAGCAGATTTGTTACCCAGCAAATGTCAGATAGATTTAATCGATTTGCTGGAAGAATACCAAAAAAGTTTCTAAAATTCCCCAATAGTATGCCTGATAACTGGCAGACTAGGACTAACAGGCTAAAGTAGTTAGAAATAGTCCCCCAGAAGCAAACTATGGAAATAGGTGTTCCCAAAGAGATTAAAGATCAAGAGTTTCGCGTCGGTTTAAGTCCTAGTAGTGTGCGTGTACTCAATGATCGCGGTCACAGGGTATTTGTGGAAACGGCCGCCGGATTGGGTGCCGGATTCAGCGATGAAGATTACCAAAAAGCCGGGGCCAAAATTGTGGAAAAAGCGGCACAAGTTTGGGATAAACCGCTAGTTGTCAAGGTAAAAGAGCCGCTTAAGGCAGAATACGGCTTTTTAAACAAGGAAGCTCTCCTATTCACCTATTTACACCTAGCGGCCGAGCGCTATTTAACGGAAGCATTAATCGAGTCGGGAACAACTGCGATCGCTTATGAAACGGTCGAGCTTGCCGATGGTCGTTTGCCTCTCTTAACTCCCATGAGTGTTATTGCCGGTCGTCTTTCGGTACAATTTGGGGCCCGCTATCTGGAAAAACAACAGGGGGGTAGGGGAGTTTTACTGGGGGGTTTCCCCGGGGTGAGTCCTGGACAAGTGGTTATCCTTGGCGGTGGTGTGGTGGGTACGGAAGCGGCCAGAATTGCCATCGGTATGGGGGCAAAAGTAACTATTTTAGATATTAACGTCGAGCGCTTGGCCTATTTAGAGACTTTATTCGGTTCCAGGGTAGAATTGCTTTATAGTAGCTCGGCACAATTAGAAAATGTGGTTCCTAAGGCCGATTTATTGATTGGGGCAGTGCTAGTCTTAGGAAAACGAGCGCCGACGCTGATTTCTCGCTCTTTAGTCGCCAAAATGAACCCTGGTTCTGTAATTGTCGATGTGGCAGTGGACCAAGGGGGCTGCGTGGAAACTCTGCGGGCCACTTCCCACAGTCAACCGACTTACTTGGAGTCGGGAGTAGTACATTATGGAGTGCCTAATATGCCTGGAGCAGTACCCTGGACGGCAACCCAAGCTTTAAATAATAGTACCCTACCCTACGTTATTAAATTAGCCGACCATGGGGTAAAAGCCTTGGATCAAGATGTTTCCCTCGCTAAGGGGTTAAATGTCGCCAATCATCGGTTAATTCATCCAGCAGTGCGCGAAGTTTTTCCCGATTTGATTTGAATGTCAAAAAGGTGCGACTGAATTATTTTGGGCTGCTAGGAAAATCAGTCGTATCTATAGCGTTTTTCAGTCTGCTGAGGTACAAAAGTTATGGGTTTTAGGCACTCATGCAAGAGGCAAAAGGCAAAGGGGAAGAAAAACAGTTGTACCTCACTAGCTTAGGAAACGCTATATCTTAACAATTAAAACAGGATTAAGGTGGTTAATTCACTTGTACTTTAGCTATCTTGTTGGTTATAATCAGGGAATATGATCCCTAGGAAAATATTAAGGTAAAATGGTCAAATTTATCGATTTATTTGCCGGTATTGGAGGCTTTAGAATAGCTTTTGAAAATCTGGGTTGTCAGTGTGTTTTTTCATCGGAGTGGAATAAATTTTCTCGAAAAACCTACGAAGCTAATTTTAACGATAGTCCCGAAGGAGATATTACTTTAATTCCCGCTTTAACAATACCAGATCATGATATATTGACGGCTGGGTTTCCCTGTCAGCCTTTTAGCATAGCTGGAGTAACTAAACACAATGCGTTAGGTACTCGCCATGGATTTGATCATCCCACTCAAGGAACACTTTTTTTCGAGGTTGTCAGAATTATTCGAGAAAAAAGACCGAAAGCATTCATTTTAGAAAATGTCAAAAATTTACAGAGTCATGACAAGGGTAAAACATTTGAAGTGATTAAAAATACCCTATCAGAGGATTTAAATTATCATATTTATTATCAGGTCATAGATGCTCGTTCTCTTGTTCCCCAGAACAGAAAAAGAATTTTTATTGTTGGCTTTGAGAAACCTAGCCGATTTATGTTTCCAGAAATACCAGATATTCATCCTAAAATTAAAGATATTCTTGAAGGGGAAGTTGATAGTAAATATACTTTAACAGATCATCTCTGGGATTACTTACAGAAGTATGCTGATAAACATAAAGAAAAAGGGAATGGTTTTGGTTATGGATTAGTTAATTTAGAGGGGATTGCCAGAACTTTGAGTGCTAGATATTATAAAGATGGTTCCGAAATTTTGATCCCTCAACAGGGAAAAAATCCCCGTCGTCTAACACCAAGAGAATGTGCAAGATTGATGGGATTTCCTGAAAAATTCATTATTCCTGTATCTGATAATCAAGCTTATAAACAGTTTGGTAATGCGGTTGTACCTCCTGTAGTAGAGGCAATAGGAAGGGAGATATTGCTAAGTCTGAATAATCCTATTTTAGATCAGAAAAATTTGCTTGATTCATCTCGCAAAAATCCAATTATCAAACAATTAGAACTTGCCCTAGTTTTTTAGTCCTAAAGATTTATGAGTGATATCTATAGCTTTAATGTTCAGGAAAATGAATTAATCGAGACAATTAAGAATGCTTATTATATGCAACCGGTGATCTCGAAAATAGACGCTATTTTAGCAATTCAAGATGTAGAGATATATCAAAATGCTTTCAATTATCTCTATGAAGTTATTCAAGGCTCAAAAGATGAAGTAGAAAAAATTATTAAACAAAGAAAGCTTCGGGGATTGATTAAAGATGAAAAACAAACTGCCAAAGCTGTGGTAGGAAACATATTTCCCTATGCGGTTATCTATATTTTTCTCAAAAATAAGGAGATCAAGAATATCGATCAACATATTTATATAACTAATAAAAAATCTGCTGTTCGAGGATTTGAAAATGTATCCACTATTAAATTGGGTGATGGAGAACAACAAAAACCAGATTGTGATTTGATCATTTATTCTTACCATACTTCCGCAAATATAAGTGATGGTAATAATCAAGAAATACCCTATCCTAAATGTATAATTTTATCGTTAAAAACTTCTTTGCGAGAAAGAGCATCGCAAACCTATAAATGGAAACTTTTGTTAGAAATAGCTAATGATCATGGCTCTAAAATTAAGGAAAAATACGGCATTAACTATAATGTTCCAGAAATTCCTCTTATCTGTTTTGTTACAGTTAATTTTTACAACGAAATTAACAATCCTCAACAACGAGGAATGTTAAAATTTTTTGATAAAGCATTTTTGGCCAAAAAATTAGATGATGAAAAAGAGACGGATTTAAACAGACAAAAATCCCAAGATTTTATTAGTCCCTTATCAGAATTAGTAGATTTTGTTAGAGACTTTTTTAAGCCATAATTGGACAGAATTAGCCCTAGAAAGTATGGAATTTAATGACTATCATGTTCTCGTCAGCTTGTGTATAAAGTTTGATGTATAGATTCAACATTTTTGGTCACTAAGCCACAGCAAATCCCGTATATTTGCGTACTTTAGGATAACGAAAACCCAGGACTATATCTTCTTTGGGAATACCTGCCTCCATCAAATCAGTAGCTATACCTTCCTCCGTTTCATCACATTGAATCCAGACTTTATCGACAACCAAGCTAAGGTGAATTGGCGTTGCATGGAGATACTTATTACCACTCCAACCGAAATCTAAAACTAGATAATGTCCTCGTTCATCATCAAATATAACCTGAGAAGTGTAGCCATCAGGTAAGGTAGCACGATAGTTAGCATGATTCTGGAGAACACTCTTAATAATACCTTGATATTTTAATCGGGTATCCATTGCACGATTACCTCACTTTCATCATCAAAGACAATTAAAAGGGGAGAATTAATCCCCCCATCAATTTAGACAAAGAAACTATTGACCGCAATAGTGCCGAGCGCCGGTAAAGTACCCGTTAACCCAGTCAGATTAATCACCAAATCATTAGCACTTTGGAAACCCGCCGTACCGTCGTTGATAATTAGGTAAGTAGAAGAACTATTGTCCCGCACTAAAACAGCACTGTTAGTTCCGAGAGCTTGATTTCCGGCTGTTGCCCCATTAGCATCGGTAAAGACATTAGTAACAATGGTGTTAATATTGGTCGTGGTGCTATCTGTTGCCCGGGTAAAAGCGACCGGGGCATTAATTGCCGCACCAGCTTGACTAAGCAGGTCAATCTTATCAGTACCAATAGCAAAATCCGTAACTCGGTCTAGGGCTGCCGAGGTGGACTGACTAAACTGGAAGATGAAGATGTCTGTCCCCACCCCACCAGTTAAAGTATCGATTCCAGCAGCACCATTGAGGGTATTATTGCCACTATTCCCTGTAATCTGGTTATTTAAGCCATTACCCGTGCCATTAAGATTACCAGTACCGGTGAGGAGGAGATTTTCCACGTTGTCGGGAAGGGTATAGGAAAGGGAAGCTTGCACGATATCGGTTCCCTGGTTGAGAGCTTCAATCACCAAATCGCCGGCATCATTTACCGTATAAGTATCGTTTCCGGCTAATCCAGTCATGGCATCTGCTCCAGAAGTACCCACAAGGGTGTCAGGACCAGAAGTACCGATAAAGTCATCATTATTGATGGTTCCCGTGGCAGTAGCAGTGGTGATAGTAGCGCCGTTGGTGGCATTGGAGAGGGTAACGGTAAAGTTTTCGTTCAGTTCTACCGTTGTATCTCCCTGAACGTTAACAGTAATCACTTTACTGGTTTCCCCGGCGGCAAAACTTACTACTCCACTGGGTAATACTCCCCCAACAAAATCCGTGGCATTGGCAGGATTGGTTCCGCTGCCGGTAACTGCCCAGTTGACGTTATTGGTTCCCGTGGTATTAACCGCACGAGTGACGGTGAAAGTAAAGGCTTTACTGCCACTGTTGCCCTCGGTTTGATTGGCATTGGTGGCGGCAATAGCGAGGGTGGGAACTGCTGCATCATCATTTTGGATAGTGCCAATAGCAGTAGCGGTGGTAATAGTAGCGCCGTTGGTGGCATTGGAGAGGGTGACGGTAAAGTTTTCGTCCGGTTCTACCGTTGTATCTCCCTGAACGTTAACAGTAATCACTTTACTGGTTTCCCCGGCGGCAAAACTTACTACTCCACTGGGTAATACTCCCCCAACAAAATCCGTGG
>NZ_BDSM01000009.1:0-121012 GCF_003112475.1 Microcystis sp. 0824
AAGTTTTTCCTGGGTGTGGGGTGTGGGGTGTAGGGTGTGGGGTGTGGGGTGTAGGGTGTGGGGTGTGGGGTGTAGGGTGTGGGGTGTGGGGTGTGGGGATAATAAATAGACCTCTTGCAAAAATCAAAAATCTGACCTTAGGTGAGGAGTCTCCGAGCCAGTATTCAGGAGTCAGGAGAATTAAGAATGAGCATTAATCAATTAAATGCTCTATTTAGGGCTTTTATGCAATTTTATGTCTATTTTTCTCATTTTTGCACTCTCAAAAATTAATTATGCAAGAACTCTAATAAAAATAATCTCCTGACTCCTGACTCCTATCTCCTATCTCCTATCTCCTATCTCCTGACTCCTAACTCCTATCTCCTAACTCCTATCTCCTGTCTCCTAACTCCTAAAAGTTTCTAAATATTTTTCCACATCAGCAAAGAGCGAGTTTGAAAGCCGAGATTTTGGTAGAGAGTGAGAGCATTGTCGTTATTGATGAAGACTTGTAAACCGATGCGGGTTTGTCCGCGACTTTTTGCCCAATCCTTAGCTCGATCGATTAGTGCGGTGGCGATACCTTGGCGACGATGCTGGGGATCAACGTAAATTAGGAAAATATGACCATAGCGATCGCCTGTCACCTGATCGACGGCACTCCCCATCCAGAGACAAGCGATCGCTGTTTGTTGTCCTTCGACGATCCACAAGGGAGTATCGACGCAAAAAAACTGTCTGACTGTATCAGCTAGATGGGAGAGGTTTTTTTGTTCGGGAAAAAATTCTTCATAGCTGCGGGTGAGAAAATTAATTAGTAGATAGCGATCGCCCATTTTTCCCAGTCGCAGCCGATAATTTTCGGGAAGGTTAGCCATGCCAAGGATAAGACAAAATTATGCCCAGGGATGGCTCGATCGGAGCGGGTGCAGCTAAATCTGCCGGTAAAAAAATCCGGATGCTGGTGGCAACCAGAGCAACTAAAAACACGAAGATAGTCAGGAGTGGGGCGATATATTGCCGGAAAAAAGCCATAATTATTTGATCTCTAAACTGCTGTTCCTTCTATTTTAGGGATTGCCAGTTAAGATATCAGCAATTAAAAAAAAATTCGCCCAAAAAAAAAGTGATCGGCATACCGATCACTAGAAACCGACAACTAGACTATGACTAAACACCGATTAAATCTAACGAAGGTGCAAATAGGCCGCCTCTGCTTCCAATTGACGCACTAAAGCTTCATTTCCCTGCGCTCTAGCTACTTCCAGTCGGTGTTGTAAATTTCTGCGGAGTGTTTCTCTATGAGCGACGGCGGCTTGTGTTAGGACTTGCTGACGATTTTTGTTCATGATGGACAGACTTTTGAGCGACTTAACTTACCTTATATCTGAATCATAACATTCTCCTTGGTAAACTGTATCTTTAGCTACTGAATTTGGCGTTAAGATTTATTAACGGTGTTGGCAACCCTAGGGACAAGTCGATGACGGAACAGGCACTAATAACCCTTACTAGCGATTTTGGACTACAGGACGGTTATGTGGGCATTATCAAGGGAGTAATCGCGGGAATTGCCCCCTATGCTCGCACGATCGATCTGAATCATCAAATTTCGCCCCAAGACCTCTACGCTGGTCGTTTTATTCTCCTAAATGCCTATCAATATTTTCCCCAAGCCACTATTCATCTAGCAGTTATAGATCCGGGGGTGGGAAGCAAAAGACGCGGGGTAGGGATTCGTTTTGCCGGTGGTTATTTAGTCGGGCCAGATAATGGTTTATTTAGTGGCATTTTAAGTCAATCTCCGGCTATATCTGCCGTTAATCTCAATAATTCTTCCTATTGGCGCACCCCTAACCCTAGCGCTACTTTTCACGGTCGTGATATTTTTGCTCCTGTGGCCGCTTATTTGGCCCAGGGAGTACCCCTAGAAATGTTAGGTGAGATTATTGATCCCGATAGCTTGCAACAATTAGCGATCGCTGTTCCGCAAATCGAGGAAGATAAAATTAGGGGTCAAATTCAATATATTGACATTTTCGGCAATTTAATCAGCAATATTCCCGATTATCTCCTAGAAGGAAAGAATTGGTCAGTGCAGTTGGGTCCAAAAATTATCCCCGCAAAAAACACCTACAGTGATGTTCCTTCGGGGGAAATAGTCGCTTTTATCGGTAGTCACGGGGGGTTAGAAGTTGCCGTCAATAGTGGTAGCGCCCAAAGGCAATTAGACCTAAATATTGGCGATGCGATCGAGGTTAGAATAGATAGGAGTCAGGAGTCAGGAGATAAGAGTCAGGAGTCAGGAGTCAGGAGTTAGGAGACGGGAGACGGGAGATTATTTTTATTAGACATCTCCAAAAATTATAACCCAGTCACAGCTTGCTTTTAGCTCATGTACTAATTAAGTAGTTCGATGACTGAAATGTATATCTGTCGTTGCTAATTCAATTTTACTGAAAAAATATGAGGCAATTAAAATAATTTTTATTCGGGTATATTCCTTGACTAGAAAGACTTTTAGTCTTGAGATAATATTAGGTCGAGGTCTATTTATTCTCCCCAATTCATAATTCATAATTCATAATTCATAATTCCCACTGATAACTGATATAGCCTTTTAATCAATTTTCATACTAATATCTAACCAAGTAGAACGGGTAATCGGGGCGCTAGTAGAAATATAATCTACTCCTGTTTCGGCAACGTTGCGAATGCGATCGAGGGTAATATTTCCCGATGCTTCTATTTTGGTTTTACTATTAAAATTGCGGATCATCTCCACAGCAGTTTGCATCATCTCTAAATCCATATTATCTAACATAATGATCTCTACCTGCTGCTCTAGGGCCTGATTCACTTCTTCTAATTGGCTAGTTTCTACTTCAATTGTGAGAGGATAGGGCATATTTTGCCGTACACGACGCACTGCTTCCTCGATGCTGCCGGCTGCTTGAATATGATTATCTTTAATCATAATTGCATCATCTAACCCCAAACGATGGTTAATAGCGCCACCGATACCGGAGGCATATTTTTCTAAAATTCGCAATCCGGGGGTAGTTTTGCGAGTATCCACCAATCTTGTCGATAAATCGGCAATTTTATCCACATATTTGCGAGTTTCACTAGCAATCCCACTCAAGCGCATGGCAAGATTTAAAGCGACTCTTTCCCCGATTAACAGCGCATCGAAGGAACCTTCTATCTCGGCAATAACTTTAGACTTGGGGCAGAATTCCCCTTCGGCAACGGTGGGGGTAAAGTGAATAGTGGGGTTAAGCAGTTGAAAAACTCGTTCAGCTACGGGTAAACCGGCAATAACTCCCGCTTCCTTGGCAATCCAAGTGGCTTGACCGATTTTAGCATGACCGAAGAAAATTGCTTGGGTGGTGCGATCGCCTCTACCGAGATCTTCTCGTAACCAGTTTTCTAACAAGGGATCAAGAACTAATAGGGGCGGTAACATAGAATTTATCGAAACAATCGGGACGTATTTATTTTAAGTTTAGGAATATTTGACCTTTTTGTAAACTTTCTTTAATCGAAACTTATCCCTTCATAGATTAACTCGATCGCACAGTGAAAATCGAGACTAGATAGAATAATTTCTTCCCCTTGACTATAAGCGCAGTAAAACCAAATTTTATCTTCACCGCGACGATAAACCTCAACACTGATCGATTCAGGATCGACTAAAACGTATTCTTGTAAACTAGGAATCTGACGATAATATTGTAACTTTTTAGTGCGATCATAGTTTCCTGTGCTAGGGGAAAGCACTTCAATAATCACTTGTGGATGTTGAATAAAATTACGAGATTCTCTATCCCTAAAATCGCAACTAATCACCAAATCGGGATAAAAATAACGACTATTATTAGCTTGTACCTTGGCATCAGATACATTGACTCGACAGCCTCGCGGACGGAGATGAGAATATAAAGTTCTGTAAAAATTTAGGGTAATATCATTATGAGGCAGACTACCCCCAGTCATGGCGATAATTTCCCCATCAATGTATTCATGGCGCAATTCCTGGGTAGCTTCCCATTCTAGATACTCTTCCGGGGTCATTCTTTCTGGGTATTGAGGTTGAGCGATCATTTTTATTTTTCCTTGTCAACTAACTAAATTAATATCCCATTTCCTTTTTATCTTATACCATTTTCTCAACCGAAGATTGAAGAATAGTCATAATTAAGCGGCGACTGATTACCCTAATGATAAGATGGAGAGAGAAAGCATTATTGTCGCAGGTCGCTAAGATGACGAAAACAGTTGCCGATATCATGACTCCTAATCCCATCACCGTCACCGCTAACACTTCTCTGTCCGAAGCAGTGAAGATTTTGGCCGAAAAGCGGTTTAGTGGTTTACCCGTGGTGGATGACAATATGCGACTGATTGGGGTTATCTCCGAAACTGACCTTATGTGGCAGGAAACGGGAGTAGAAGCTCCTCCTTACATTATGCTCCTCGATAGCGTCATCTATCTACAAAATCCTAGCCGTCACGAGAAATTACTCCATAAAGCTCTCGGTCAAACCGTGGGGGAAGTAATGACCGATAAACCGATTAGTATCACAGCTGATCGCCCTTTGAAAGAAGCGGCCTCGTTAATGTATGATCGTCATGTGCGTCGTTTACCGGTGATTGAGGAAGAAACCCACAAAGTAATCGGTATTATCACTCGCGGCGATATCATTCGCGATATGGCAAAATCGGAAGCATAATGGCTTTTCTAGGGCAACAATTAACTAAAAGATCTTGAACAAATGAATCAATCTCAGGAAACGGTTACTTATTCCCTAGAAACTATCTTGACGCGGATGGAGGGAAAAATCGATTCTTTACAAAAAGATGTGACGGATTTAAAGGTAGGACAAGCGGTGTTAACGGGAAAAGTTGAGGGAATAGAAAATCGACTAAACTCATTAGAAGGAAACCAAAAATATCAGGTTTGGGCATTAATTGTCCTCTTAGCTGGGGCAATTGTGAAAACTTTTTTTTCCCTCGATCCCCCCTTAATCCCCCCTTAATAAGGGGGGCATCTGATAATTTTTAACGCCTACCTACTTAAATTCTTATTTCCCTGGCAATTTCTCTAAAAACTATCAGGATGAAGCGCCGTCAATTTCTCACTACTACTGCCCTAACTGCTGTTAGTTTTTCCCTAATTCCCAGAAAAGTTGTTAGCAGTAATTTTCCTCTAATTAAACCGCCACATCTACAACCGGGGGACGGAGTGGGTATTATTAGTCCGGCGGGGGCAACTTTTAAAGAAGATGATTTGAATATAGTTATTGAAGCAGTTAGAGCTTTAAAATTAGTCCCAAAAGTTGGTGAATACGCTTTAAATCGTTATGGTTATTTAGCCGGTAAAGATAGCGATCGAGCCTCGGATATAAATCAATTTTTTGCTGATGATAATATTGCCTTAGTTTTACCAATTCGCGGCGGTTGGGGAAGTGCTCGTTTATTACCTTATCTCGACTACGATTTAATTCGTCGTCATCCTAAAATCATCTGTGGTTTTAGTGATATAACTTCCTTATTATTGGCTATTTATGCCAAAACTGGTTTAGTTACTTTCCATGCTCCCAATGGCTTTTCTAGTTGGCGCACTGCTCAAACTGAAAGCTTTCGACAAGTTTTATTTTCTGGGGAAAAGTTGACTTTTAGAAATCTTCCCGATCCCGATGATGCTAATCGTTTAATGCAGGTAAAAAATCGGATTCAAACTATTACTAAAGGTCAAGCAAAAGGTAAATTAATCGGTGGTAATTTGACCACTTTAGCCTCGATCGCTGGTTCTCCCTATCTACCGGATTTTAACGGAGCCATCCTATTTTTAGAAGATATTGGTGAAGATGTTTATGAAATTGATCGCCTGTTAAATCAATTAAAATTAGCGGGAATTTTCGATAATTTAGCTGGATTTATCTTCGGTCAATGTAGCAATTGTAGCGCCAATAGTGACTATGGTTCTCTGACGTTAGAAGAAGTGATCCGAGAATATATTCAACCCTTAAAAATTCCCGCTTGTTTAGGTTTAATGATCGGACATTTAGAAATTATTGAAACTATTCCCATCGGTATTGGAGTAGAATTTGATGCTAATCGGGGAACGATTACTATGTTAGAATCGGCGGTTAGTAAAGCGTAAAATAGCTGACTGTTGCTATTCCCTTTTTTAACTGATAACGGAATATTTAGGCTGGCGAAGTTACACTAAATCCGTTGAGTATAGGCTAGTTATGAGGAGAGGCACTCATGCAAGAGGCAAAAGCTTCAGAAACTGATTACTGATTACTGATTACTGATAACTGATAACTGAAAAAGCTGATTACTGTCGCGGTTGTACGGGGAACCCTTGACGCTGAAGCATTTCCGCCGCATCTTGGCCCGGTTGATAGTTGATACCGAGGGTAGAGGTGGCCGTATCTTCCATGATTTTAGGAGTGAGGAGAATAATCACCTCACTGCGACTATTCTGATTAGTCCGACTGCGGAATAAAGCCCCTAAAATGGGAATATCGCCTAAAATCGGCACTTTTGTCTCAGAACTCTGTTGGCGCTCTTGGATAATCCCAGAAAGAATTAAACTCTGTCCATCCCGGAGACGAATTAAACCAGAAGTTAATTCCCGACGAATCAGAGGGGTAAGGGTGTTGACCGTGAGACCACCGCTATCAAATCGAATCGGAGACCCCGGAGAGGCAACAGTGGGACTAACAGACAGGGAAATAAAACCGTTATCATCCACCTGATCGACGTTTACCGCTAAAGTTAATCCAGCCTCGGCCAATACAGGGGTAGTGGTGCGTACACCACTGAGAGGATCCACCTGTGTGTTAACACTTTCTAGCACTTTCTCGGTGAGCTTAACGGTAGCCTGTTGACCTTCCTGCACCACCAGGGAGGGATCGGTGAGAATCTTGGCATTTCCTGTCTGAATTGACGCTTGCAGAGTCATCAGGAATCTTTGGGGATATTGGAAGAGGCCGGGTAGCGTAAAATCCCCTCCATCCGCGTCTGTTGCACCGGGTTGAAAGGGGTTATTAAATGTTCCAAAATTAGGACGGGCATAGGGAACAACCAGCCCAGTATTTCGATCTGTGACTCTTCCCTGAGTTATATTACTAAAAGGAGCATCCTGAACATCAAAAAAAGGTTCTAGGGCGGGTGTTTCCTCCCCAGAGAAAACATTATTTAAAGGAACTATCGGCTGTGCAAAAGCCCCCGGTTTGGATGCAGTTGAGCTACTAGGTGGGTTCATATTCCCAAAGTTCACCACTGCCGCCCCGTTATCTTGAACGAAGAAACCATCGTTAAAACCGAAGGAAAAACTACTGTTAAAACGGTCTGTATTGAGCAGGTTGACATCGATAACTTTGACGTTAACCACCACCTGACGGCGACGGGCATCCAGTTGGGTTAATAAGGATGTGGCGATCTGGACTTGCCGCGCTTCGCCGATTAAATTGATAGAATTAAGGCGATCATCGGCGGCAATTCTTAAACCAGTTAAAAGTAGGGCAGCTTTTGAGCCTTCTGTTTTTTGGGGTTCCAGTGCCTCTAGGGTGGCGGGAACATCCCGGCGACCGATGACTCGTCCGGTGAGGGGATCGACGATATCCTCGGTTTTCGAGACTAAACGCTGGTATTCTGCCCCTTGGGTGGCGAGGAAAGTGGCGGCATTAACGGCCTTAACTTGGTTGAGACGCAGGGTGCGGCTAATCAGATTACGAGCGCCTTGGGGTAATTGCGCCCCGACAAAGATGGTTTTACCCTGACGGTTGGCCTGGAGTCCGGAAATTAACAACACGGCGTTAAAAATGTTTTCCACCGATTCGTCAGTAAATTCCAAGGAAACTGTCTGAGAAGTGGCGTTAGTTTCCCCCTGGGCGCTGGTGAAAACGACGTTATAACCGGCAATGTTAGCAAGGGTCATTAACACTTCTCTAGCGGAAGCTTCCCGGAGTAAAACACGAGGTACGGTGATATTACGCTCGAATTTGACCTTTTCGGCACTAGCATCGATGTTAGAGATGGCAATATCTCCCACCGGTGGGGCGACGGCCCGGGGTAGGGTGGGAACGCCGGGGGCTTGGGGTGCGCCTTGAATGATAATTTCCGGATTGGGGACAAGGGGCGCACTTTGGGCAAGTAGTTTTTCACTGCCTAAAATGCTGATTTCCTTTTCTACGGCCGCGCTGGAAGGGACAAGCTGATTTAGCGATTTTTGTAAAGTTTCTTTACTAAGCCCTTGCGAAAATTCAATTTTTGATGTAAGGGATTTTAACTCTGCATCATGGAAGGAAATGGGGGTTTCGGCCAAGACGCTCAGGGGAGCCATCAATAAAAACGAGGCAATTGGGGGGATAAACAGGGCATAGCGGGACGGATTCACTTTTAACTTCACTCCTCAACGATTAAGCGATTCAACGGACAAAAAAACACAATACTCATACTAAATCTGGTTATTAAAAACTGATTATTTATTCCCCCTTTTGCCTCTTGCCTCTTGCATGAGTGCCTCTCCTCATAACTAGCCTATACTCAACGGATTTAGTATCACACCGGATGGAAGACTATTATTGGGGCGGACTGGCGGGGGGTTGACCTTCGGCGGCGGGTTGACCTTCAGCAGGTGGGGGTGGTGCTAATTTCGCTAATTCTTCGGCACTGAGAGGAATAATCACATCGAGGAGAAAGGTGGTAGTCACGGGTTTATCGCCTTGGGGAACGATAGTGGCTTTATTTTTGCTGGTACTAACCACTTTAACCGTCGATCCTTCCTTGTCCACTTGGGTATTGAGACTGTTCAGCAAAATGAGGGGCTGTAATCTTTCTAAATCCCGAATAACCTCTTGAGTTTTAGCATAGTTCCCCTCCATCTTGACGTTAAAAGTTTGACGTTTGAGCTTATTATTAACCTCACTACCGAGGGAACCATCGGATATCACCACCGGTTCTAGTCCTTGGGGTTGAAAACTAACCAGCTTAACATCGCGAGACTTAAAGATATTACTAACATCTAAGAGAATTGTGTTTAAGTCCTTTTCTTTAGCAAAAAGCGAGAGAATTTTCTGTTTAATAGCTTTTTTTTGTTGTAACTGACCCTCGATTTTTTGGAATTCTGAAAATTCGAGACGGCTTTTTTGTTGATCTACCAGTTGTTGTTTGTTGGCTGCATCGGTTTGCAGTTGCTGCAAGGTATTATAAGCGGGCATCACCCAGTTAAAAAGCAGATAGAGGGAGCCAAGTAAACCTAGCATAGCGGCAGCGATGCCACTATTGCGGGGAGTAAAAGTTATCCCGAAAGCGATAGGATACTCCTCAAATTCCTCTAATTTCAGCTTCTCAAATTCTTCAGTAAAGGTCATGGTTGAATGGCTCCTTGGCGTTTGAGAGTATTAATCCTAGTGATAACTCCGATCGCTCCATTCCTGGCGAGATTGGGCAGTTGTTGGGTGGTGGGAGTATCACTTAATTGGGTGGTGATCACAAATTGAACCACTTGGGGGAAGGTAATATTAATATCTGTGTACTGATTATCCACCTCTACGGGTAAATCGGCCAGGGCAGCACTTTCGATCGCCGTTTGCTTACCCTGTAAAAAAGGGGAAGCTTGTAGGGTTAAAAGATAATCATTGACTGCTTCGTAATTACTGGCAAAACCACTGATTTTTAAGCGAGTAGCCGGATTGGCTTGCCCTTGATTGGGATTCGCGGGAACCTCCACCTGTTGCACACTATTTAACTGCACAGTAGAAGGAGTTTGTTGGCGAATTTCTTGGAGAATGGCTGACCAAGGCCTAATCTGATTAAATACACCCACCAGAGCTTTATTTTCTGCTTCTACCGCCTTTAGTTCCCCTCTGATGTCTTCTAGTTTTTTACTTTGGACTTGTACTTGACCTAATTCCCCGTCCAGTTGCTGAATTTTGGCCTGAGTTTCGCTGGTTTTCCAACCGACGGTTAAACCGAGTGATCCCGTCAGTGCCAATAATCCGGCCCCCACTCCCACACCGATGAACAGGGGCATTTGTTTGCTCAGGTTAATAAAGGTGGAAATCTCGAAGTTAGAGGTTGTTTGGACTGTTCGGTTAGGATGGCGATCTTTGAGAAAATTAACGTCAAGACTATACATAATTTTTGTCTATACCTCCCGCAATCCTAAACCGAGAACTGTTCCTAAACCAGGTCTTTGGGTATTAGGAATCTCTTGATCGATATCTAGGTTCAGTGATGCGATCGGATCGATTGGCATAGTAGTGATGCTAAGACGTTGAGTAAAATATTCATCTAGTTGTGCTAAACCGCCCCCGGGACCGGCTAAAAGTAACTGGACAATTTCCTGTTCATCACTTTGGTTAAGATAGAAATTAATCGATCGCCGCAATTCATCGGTTAATTCCCCTAAAACCCGCATCAGTGCCGCCATCCCGGCGGTAGTAAAGGTTCTGGAAAGAGCGGTATTGGTGGCAAGACTATCAAAGGCAGTGGTCGGGATTGTCATCCCCAAAAGAATCTCAGGACTGCGGGAGGTGGGCAAATTCATCGCCCTGGAAAGGGCATTTTGTAGCTGGAAAGTGCCGATGGGGACAGTGCGGGAAAATTGGGGAACGCCGTCCACCACGATGGCGATTTCCGTGTTATCAAATTCTATATCGACAATAACAGTGGCTTCATTGGAACTAAACTGTCGCAACTGATCGCGAATCGTCCGAATTAGGGCAAAACTATTAATTTCTAGCACATCTACCTGTAATCCTGCCCGTTGCAGGGTTTCCAGATAGGCATCGGTGATCTCCCGACGAGTAGCTACCAGCAAAACCTGCACCTTTTCGATCCCGTCTTCATCCTGAAAGTAGCCCAGTTTTTGGTAGTCGATATCCACTTCCTCGCGCGGATAGGGAAGGTATAAATTAGCTTCATGATTTAAGACCAGATCGCGCAATTCCTCCTCGTCCAATTCCGAGGGAATGGCGATAATCCGGATAATTGACTCGCGCATGGGGACAGCAGTAGCGACTCGTTTGCTAGTAATTTTATTTTCCTTGAAGACTTCTTGGATTAATTCCGCTAAAGCGGCGGAATCGACGATTTTTCCCTCCTCAAATATGCCTTCTGGGATATCCGACGAACAATATTTAACTAATTTATAATTTTGTTTCTGTTTGACGATCTGAGCCACGTTAAGGCGCTCTGGGGTAATCTCTAACCCAACACCTTGAGTTTTTTTTGTCAATAGCTTCTTAAAAAAACTTACCATAGATTTTCTGGGGCAGCTCTAAGGGAATTGGTGATCAACAAAGCCATTAACGGAGGCTCCGAGGCCGTTTTTGTAACGGAGCATAAATCCCCGTTACAAAAACTTTTCGCTTTAAGGCGAGTTTTTAGACCCGATTTTTTCGATAATTTTTTGACCTGATTTTATCTAGGATCGATCAAGGCAGTAAATCAGCCTACAAACGATCCTAACTGGGTAAATCAGCCAGAAAAGGTGAAAATCGAGGGGGAGAGAAGCTATTTCTGCACTAATATTAACCTGATTATCTGTGTTCAGACCGAGGTTAATCTTAACTGGATAGGAGGAGAGGAAGTGCTTAATGATATTGATATTGTAATCAATTTTGGTGAAGGAACCAAGGCCAACCTAACAATTGGTCATTATCCTCCCTTTTTCTGCTCCACTCGATCAAGTCAGCCAACCCTAGTTAGAGTACCCAAATATCTCGAGAAAATTTGAATTTTTCTAGGGACTATTTTTTCTTGACTTCAGGAAACTGGCGATCGAATGCTTCTGACAGGCGTGATTTTCGCGTATAATTAGGAGTTTGCACAGTGACAAAAGAAGTTAAGGAGCGAGTTCGATGGCACGAATGTACTATGATGAAGATGCCAATTTAGATTTATTAGCGGGAAAAACGATCGCTATTATTGGTTATGGTTCCCAGGGTCATGCCCACGCATTAAATCTCAAGGATAGTGGCGTTAATGTGATTGTTGGTCTATATCCCGGCAGTAAATCGGCAATCAAAGCCAAAGAAGCCGGTATTCCCGTTTATGATGTGGCCGAAGCCGCTAAAATTGCCGACTGGATCATGATCCTCTTACCGGATGAAGTGCAGAAAACGATTTATATCAACGAAATTGCTCCCAATTTAAGCGAAGGCAAGGTGTTATCTTTTGCCCACGGCTTTAATATTCATTTTGGTCAAGTAGTCCCCCCAGCTAATGTCGATGTGGTCATGGTCGCCCCCAAAGGACCGGGCCATCTCGTCCGTCGCACCTACGAACAAGGTCAAGGAGTCCCCTGTTTATTCGCTGTCTATCAAGATGCTACCGGCCAAGCACGCGATCGGGCGATGGCCTACGCTAAAGGTATCGGTGGCACTCGGGCCGGGGTTTTGGAAACCACTTTCCGCGAGGAAACAGAAACCGACCTTTTTGGAGAACAGGCAGTATTATGCGGCGGTTTAAGTGCTTTAATTAAAGCTGGCTTTGAAACCCTCGTGGAAGCTGGTTATCAACCCGAATTAGCCTATTTTGAGTGTTTACACGAGGTAAAACTGATCGTCGATCTGATCGTCGAGGGCGGTTTAGCCAAAATGCGCGATAGTATTTCCAATACAGCCGAGTACGGTGACTACACTCGCGGTCCGCGGGTGGTGACGGAAGCGACTAAGGCCGAAATGCGGAAAATCCTCCGGGAAATTCAATCGGGACAATTCGCCCGAGAGTTTGTCCTCGAAAACCAAGCCGGTAAACCGGGGTTCACCGCTATGCGTCGTCAAGAAGCAGAACATTCGATCGAAGAAGTCGGTCAAGATCTGCGGGCGATGATGAGTTGGCTAAAACGCTAGTTCTCTTTTTTTTCGCTGGAGGGTTGGACGCAACCTGGCAATTCTTGCTGTTGAGTCCGCCCCGACACCCCACTCCCCACTCCCCAAAAGTAAAACTTCCTATGTCACCATTGAAGATAACTGCTGTATTCCCATTTCAGTAGACCTCCTGCAAAAGTAAGTTATCGGGCCGCTATTGGGTCACAATATCTAAAAGCTCGGATAAATTCGGCATAATATTAGGTTTTATGGCTAGTCTAGTCGTCTCTTGTCTTTTTTCTTCTCCTGACTCCCGACTCCTGACTACTGACTCCTAACCCTAACAACAATTTTTGATTTTTACAAGAGGTCTAGTAGATCGCCTCCCGTGATTTGACCAGACCGATCGCCCGTAAACCGGCAATGACACCACAACCGATCACCATACCGACGAGGGAACGAATCAGATTTTCTATGGGAACGATCGGAATTAAAGCGATCCAGACTTCTTCGGGCCAGTTAAAAATCGAGTAGGTAATGGCGGCGACCCCTAAATGGGAGAGTCCGCTGGCGGTCCAAGTCCCGCCAAAAATTCCTGCCGCTACTAGGACAAAGTTACTACCTTTGATCCAATGGGTAAACAGAGTCCGGGTTGGTAGGATAAATAATACCAACGCCGACCAATCGACGAAAGCCCCAGCGATAAAGATTCGTGGCGAAATGCCGTTCAGTCCGATCGCCCGGTTAGCGTAGATAAACAGGGGAATCAGAAAAATTAACGTTAATCCTAACCACCAATAACGGCGTTTTTTGCCTAAAACCATCGTTCCCGCCACAAAACTGGCTATAATTGCCCCAAAGACCGAAATAGCGGGAATTCCTGCCGTGTAGGGGGCAAGGAAAGCCCCAATTAAGGACCCAATGCCACTAGCGATCGCACCAGCGATCGGGCCGAGTAACCAACCCAAAAAGGGAAAAACCGCTTGACTGAGGGGCATACTACCGCCGGAAGCGAGGACAATCGAGAAGGGAATAAAAGAAAGGGTAGTGACAATGGCCGCTAAGACGACAATATAGGCGATCGGCGCACCATCAATAGCGGCACTACTGACAGCTTCTACTTTGCGTTCTTCCCCTTCGGGGATAATATCTAGGGTCATAGTTGCAAGGGTAATTCTAACTTTTCTATCATCCTCTGGTTTTATCCGCTTCGGGCAGTTAATGACCAACGTTATAAGTAGCTGGTTATAATTAAATTAAAAATGGATTTTAGGTTCGATCCCCCCTGCCCCCCTTGATAAGGGGGGTGCCGATTCCCCCTTAGTCCCCCCTTGATAAGGGGGGTGTCTGACAACTTTTAACGCCTACCTACTTAGCAGAGGATTTGAGCAAGCGGAAAGGAGGCAGTCGCTGCATCCCCACCGGTGTACGCTCCTGTGGGGAATTCCTCTGCTATATTTTTCTTAACCAAGAATCTTAATGATATTTTAAGATTTTTTAAAAAACCGCCCCTAGCTGAGATGAACGTATATCCTAGAGGGGAGCGAGTATAAATTCTTATTCCCGTTCGATCGCGCCCCAATTCTTTGGAGATCAGCACCCATGCTTACTTTGCTCCGTTCTCTGCTATTTTCCACCCTATTAAGTTTTGTTGCTCCCGTCCTCTTGGTGGGTTCGATTTTAACTGCTTTATTCGCCACCAGTCACGTCCCCGGCTTTACTTGGGTTTCTCAGGCGGGTTTTAGCCAAATCCTGCAATTTTTAACCATTTTCGGTGACGGTTATCCCCTACAAGGAATGTTAACCATCGCTGTTACTTTTGCTTTTGTTGGCAGTTTATTCGATTTATTTAACTTTTACGTCTATCAAACCAATCGGGGACAGTAACAGACAAAGGGTGATAGGCACTGTCTAGAATGGGAATGAGGTTTTTATGGGATCGAATCGTCTATGCGCCCTATTTTCTACCGTTTTTGGCTATTAACAATAATTTCTCTGCTGCTGAGCCTGAGTATCGGGATTATCAGTCCCCAAACCAGTTTCGCCCTCTCGTGGATGGATTTGCTTTTTCGGGGTGTGCAAGTTATTCAACTCTCCACTATTTCTCCTCAGCAGGAAGTCGCCATCGGTAGGCAGATTAATCAAGGTTTATTAGAATCAGGTAAGGTGAAACTGTCCAAAGATGCCAGAATTAACCAATATGTCCAGGAAATCGGGCAGCGATTAGCGGCAACTAGCGATCGCCCTGACATTCCCTACACTTTTCAAGTGGTGCGCGACAATAGCATTAACGCCTTCGCAACTATGGGTGGATTTGTCTATTTACACACGGGATTGATTAAAACTACTGATAATGAGGCAGAATTAGCGAGTGTTATTGCCCATGAAATCGGCCATATCGTCGGTCGTCATTCTATCACCCAATTACGCAATACTGCCCTCGCCCAAGGACTTCTCAGTGCGGCGGGATTAGAGACGAAAACTTGGGTACAATTGGGGGTTAATCTCGCCTACAGTTTGCCAAACAGTCGCAAGGATGAATTAGAAGCAGACCGACTGGGGTTAAAAAATTTGGCCAGGGCTGGTTATGAACCCACGGCGATGATCTCCTTTATGCGAAAATTAGCACAACAGGGGGGTTCTACCCCGACAATTCTCAGCACCCATCCAGCTACAAGCGATCGCATTGTGGCACTGCAAAAACAGCTTAATTCGATTAATAACTAGGGTTTGCTGAAAAAGTTTGTTGGTGGGGTTAGGAGTCAGGAGTCAGGAGTCAGGAGTCGGGAGTTTCAGGCTTTGTTGCCCTCTCTTGTTGTACCAAACTTGTACTATAAAAAAGAATAATGCAAGGTTTTTGGGGGTCCCAATCCGATTTTCGCAGCATGAACATCGGACTTTAACAGGTCAAAAGCCTTATTTTAAAAGGGTTTTACCATTATTCAGCAAGCCCTAACTAGGGTTTGCTGAATAAAATCTAAAAACCTTATCCAACAAGGTTTTTAGGCTTTTTTTTCTCAAAAGTGCCGACCAAATGCAGTTAATAGATGCTGCTATATCCAGTTTCCTAATTGAGTAATTAAGGAAAAATTATCATAAATAATTCTGTTAAATACAGCAGAATTAACGCTAATAGATAATTGATTAAATCAGATTACTTCTTTTCTAAAAATAAAAACTCCTCTGGATATTCCATCAAAGGATAATTTTGAGAGTGGGGATAGGGTTCTTCCTTAATTGGTATGGTTCATAAAATCGTGCCAAATTTCCCCCACTAAATTGGCATTTCCATGGCTAGCCTTTTTCCATTTCTCTTTTTCTACTTGACTCAATTGGCTGTGGAAGGGCAATTAATAGATAAATATTACAGTCTTTCTCATCAAGATCAAGTATAATCTAATTTGCTTTTGACGACCGACAACCGACTCTCTAAAACGAAAACTTTGTACCTCACCATTAATATAACTGCTATAATACTGCATAAAAGCTGCAAGTGGAACGATAGAGAGTTTAGTTGACCTCCACGGGGAGTAGCTAGATGAAAAAACGAGAGACTTTGCTGGAGAAGTTTTGTTGCTTTTTAGTTTTGCAGCAAAATAGGACACAATGGAATTGCGATCGGCGTTTGCGTCGTAACATAGAAAGCTATGGCCCAATCGATCCTAATGTCGAGTCCGAGGATTATTGGTCCCTATTCTTTCACCAACAGTATCAGAATCACGGTTCCCAAAATCATCTTTTTCGTGGGCATTTATACGCTTATTTGCAGGAACCTTGCTACTGGGCTGCTGCCGAAATCTATCAAAAATATCAAGCTAAACTGGATTATCAGATCGAAGACTACTTTAACGAAGGAATTCTTGGTTTTGAGGCTATCTTAGCTGACTTTAAGCCTTTATTCTCCACTCGCTTCGATAATTTTGCCACTCAGAGGATTAAATATCGCTTAATCGATCGCATCCGTCAGATTAGTCAAGCATTCGGCCATAATACTTGGAGCCTACTACTTAATTCTACCGGAGCGCGTCTCAGCCAAGCTCTCCTGGCGAGGGGATTAGTGGGAGAAACTCTCGAAAATTACCTTTTAGCTTGGGATTACTATAAAGAAATTTATGCCCAGGCAAAAATAAAAACCGATGGTAAAATTCAGGAACCTAGTCCAGAAATCTGGCAAAAAATCGCCGCTGCTTATAACTCGGATAGCCACTCTACCATCAAAATCAATTCTGCGACAATTACCCGATGGTTAAAGGATGCGGGACAAGCTATTTTTGATTATTTATTTCCCCAAGGAAAAACAATTTCTCTACAGCAACCTTTCGGGGATGGGGAAAGTAGCACGAGGGAAGAAATGATCGAAGATACTCTCCATGATACCCCTTGGCAGCAATTGGAAGCGGCGGAAAATTTTCGCGAGTCGCAACAAAATCACCAAAAAATTCTAGCTTGATTACGCGCAGAAATTTCACAGATTTGTCAGCAGCCGCAACAGGTAAAACTGCATCCGCAAATTCAGTTAATTCTAGAGATGACTTATGGGTTGGGGTTGGGACAAGTGGCAATTGCCGCTAAGATTACAGAAATTACCACGGTGGTTATCAAACAATATCAGGTTTCTAGGGAACTGGATAAAGTTTATCGTCACCTCGCTAAAAAGTTTTTACCCTGGGCCAGCGAAAACCTGCATATTCCTTCCCAGTCTCACGATAGAGAAGTTATTAGTAAAGCAATAGAACCATGGCTAAAATACTACTATCAAACCAGCGCAACAACTCAGGAGGATTAATTATGGTTAATGATTGGTTAGAACTAACTCCTGATAGTATTTGGCTAGAAATACCCGCAGATATTCAAGAGATAAGTTGGGCAAAGAGTGCCAGTTTTACTGATGCCAGTATTCGTCAGAGATTTTATATTAATTATCTCTGTCAACAAGTTATTTTTAACTATCTACAGTCAGGGATGCCTGGGGTTAGCTTAGTAAAAAATCAAGAGGATTTCTGGCAACTAGGAGTTAATGGTTTTACCGTTAAATTAGGCGAAAAGTCAGTAATATTTATTGCCAGCGAAACTCTGGATATAGAAGCGATCGAAATTCCTCAAGAATGGGTAGATATTCCTCAATTAATTGGTGATTATTATCTAGCGGTACAGGTAAATACTGCCGAAAGTCATCTGAGAATTTGGGGTTATACTACCCATAAAGATATTAAGGAAAAAGGACAATATATTAAGCGTAATCTTAACTACTCTCTACCGAGAAATCAACTGCAATCAGGATCAGATTCTTTGGATTTATGGGGAGAGTGTCAATTACAAGCAGTTAAGATTGAACCGGAAAAGATGGAAGAAAAACTATCTTTAGATAGATTGACAACCTTACTAGACATCTTAGCTAATCCTCAGTTAATCTTTCCCAGAAAAGCCGTTACTTTTCAGGAATGGGCAGCAGTTATCGTCAATAGTAACTGGAGAAAAATTTTAATTACCCGTCGGCAAAAATCCCCCGTCAAGTTAACCAATTGGTTTACTGATAATTTCCCCATTGATTGGCAAAGTATCCTCGATTTTAGCTCACTGTCACTGGTTCCAGCTTTCAAAAATACAGAAATTAAACGCATCAAAGATTTAGGAGTAGAATTACTGGGAAATTCCCTCGCTTTGATGATTACTATCGCTAAAATTGAAGAAGTATTTAGCCTGCAAGCGACTGTTTACCCCACGGGAGAAACAAGCACTTTACCCACCCATTTAAAATTAAGTATTCTCACCGAAACTGGTCAGGTTTTTCGAG
Source organism: Microcystis sp. 0824 (assembly GCF_003112475.1). NCBI lineage: Bacteria > Bacillati > Cyanobacteriota > Cyanophyceae > Chroococcales > Microcystaceae > Microcystis > Microcystis sp. 0824. Next base: position 18,613 of record NZ_BDSM01000009.1, read on the forward strand.
AAGTAATTGCCACAGATAACGATGAATTTATTCGTTATCGATTTGATGCTGAATTGGGGGATAAATTCTTCATTGAAGTGGCCTTAGAATCGGCAAGAGTCACCGAATATTTACAAGTATAAGCGAGGAAAAACTTAATGATTAAACTCTTAACTCTCGAACTAGATGGCACATTCGATCGGGGATTTAAAGTAAAATTAGAAATTCGTCCCGATCTTAATTCTCGTCCCCAAACTGTGATCAAAGCAAGGCTACCAGCTAATTTAGAGTTATTAACTCTTTACCGTCAATGGCAACGTCACTATAGTGAATTAGAGGGATTTTTTAAAGTCTTAAAAGATAGCAATCCCCAACAAATTACCAATAGTTATCAGCAGAGTTTAGTTTTTAAAAACTTCCAAAAAAAAGCCAAATTATTTGAGGATAACTTAAACAAATGGTTGAATAATAGCCCAGAATTTAAACCGATAAAAACCGCAATTCTGCGCTCTGGCAATAACTTTCGTATCTGGTTACAAACCGATAATATTTGGCTGCAAAGATTCCCCTGGGAAAAATGGGAAATCCTCCAAAATACTGGCGCAGATATAGCCATTATTGTCTCAGAATACGATACCTTAGCCAGACAATTACAAAATCATGAAAAAATTCGGATTTTAGCCATTTTAGGCTATGCCACCGACTTAAGATTTCTCGAAGAAGATCGCAAAACTTTAGACGATATTGCGGGAAAAGCAGGAGCCGAAATTATCTGGGAAAAAGCCCCTCACCCGCAAAAATTAAATCAGTTATTGCGTCAAGAAACTTGGAATATCCTCTTTTTTAGCGGTCATAGTGCCAGTACAGAGGATGGCCAAGATTGCGAAATTCAACTAACAGAAACTCATAAATTAAAGATAGCTGATTTTAGCTTTTCCCTGGGAGAAGCTACTAAAAACGGGTTAAAGTTAGCGATATTTAACTCCTGTGATGGTATCGGTTTGGCACAACAACTATCACGGGAAAAAGGGATGGCATTACCCCATCTAATCTTTATGCGCGAGAAATTAGCCGATCCCGTTTCTCCCAAATTTCTGCAATACTTTTTAACCGCTTTTACCAATAATAAATCTCTCTATAGTGCCGTACATGAAGCCCAAAAAAATCTCCACGATGACTGGGAAAAAGACTATCCCTGTGCCAGTTGGCTGCCCGTAGTTTGCCCCAATCCCACCGAAGAACCCCCCACTTGGCATAGTTTCAGTAACTCCCCTCAAAAACAACAAAATTGGCGACGATTTGCTCTAACTTTCGGTTTAGGTTTAGCCGTAACGATGACAGTCTTGGCAATAAGAGAAACAGGAATTTTAGAACCCTTAGAATTAAATATTTATGATCGCCTGATGCAACTAAAACCCAAAGATAAACCCGATGACAGATTATTAATTATTACCATTGATCGCCAAGATTGGGAATATCAAGATCGCATGGGTATGAAAAGACCAACAATACCAGGAAGCGATCGAAAACGTTCCCTCGCAGGAGAAGCATTATCGCAGCTTTTAAATAAATTACTGCCCTACGAACCGCAAATTATCGCCTTAGATATCCTCCGTCCCATCGCTGCCAGTCAAGATTATCCACCCCTAGCCAAACAATTACAAAATACTCCTAATTTTATCTCGATTTGTAAGTTCAATAATTACCCGCAACCGGACGGATTTCCCCCACCCCCGGAACTGCCAAAAAATCAGAGTGGTTTTAGTAACATAGTCCCAGACGAAACCATTGCCGGAGTTCCCCGAATTCGTCGTTTTTTATATCAGGCAAAACTCGATCGCACCTCTCCCTGTCTTCCCCCGGATTCTTTGGCCAAAGTTGACTCAATGTCCTGTAATTTTAAAGATTATGCTCCTAGTTTTAGTCTCCCTCCTAATTGCCAAACGATATCTAGAATCCCAGAATCAAGATTTTGACTGCAATAAACTGGAGCGGGGAATTCTAGAAATTAATATCGGGGATACTCATCTCGGTGACTGGCTACAATCCAACCGCGGCCCCTACAGAACCAGTCAATCCGATACCCGATCCGGCCGTCAAGTTATGCTCGCTTACCGTCGAATCGCCGATAATGGCATCGATGCAATCATCAAAATTGCCCCGAAAAAATCTCTCCGACAGGTTTTAGATCCGGGTTTTAATTCCGAATCAGTCCGGGAAAAAATTGTCCTGATTGGAGTAACAGAACCCGGGATCGATGATTTTTTAACCCCCTTTAGTCGCAACCCATCGGAAGCAATTCCGGGGGTTTATTTGCACGCGCACGCAGTCAGTCAAATTCTCGATACAATGGAAGGAAAACGTACCTCGATCGCTTTCTGGAATCCCCTACAGGAGGCTTTCTGGGTGCTAGGTTGGTCCCTGGTGGGGGGATTATTAACGTGGCGTTTTCTTCGGGTAAAAACGGTACTTTTGACAGTGGCGATCGCTGTGATTTCCCTTACTGGTATCGGTTGGCTTCTCTTTAGTTATTTCGGTCTCTGGGTTCCGATTATCCCCCCAGCGATCGCACTTCTCACCACCTCCGGTATCTTCTTTTTTCTTCGTTCTTACTATTTAAAATAGCTAGGTAAGGCTTGCTGAAAAAGTACGGGCGAAGCATTCGGATAGAAAATCTCCGGTTTCACCGATAGGTTATTGCCCGAATGCTTCGCCCCTACAGGACCCGGGCCGATGAAGACGCAAGGTTTTGAAGCACGATTCTCTCAAAATCTTGCACCTGTTTCACGAGAAAAACGACAAAACTCTTACCTTGCCTACATTTCACATTTATTCAGCAAACCCTAGGTAACAGCCATGATCAAACCTTCGATCGCCCTCATCCTTCTTTTCTCCCTACTGCCTCAACCCGGGTTAACCCTTATCACCCCGGCTGCCAGAAATATTTCTAATCATCCCATTCTGACGGCACAGGGCGATCGGGAGCTTACCGAGGAGCAATTCCTACAACGAGTCACCGTTAAGATTACTAGCGAGACAAATCGGGGATCAGGGACGATTATCGCTAAAAAAGGCGATAATTACCTTATCCTAACTAACGCCCACGTTACCCGCAACACGAAAACCCTACAGGTACAAACTTACGACGGCCACAGCCGTGCGGCCCGCATTGTCCCCAATTCCCTATCGGAGAATCAAGATCTCGCCCTGCTAGAGTTTAGCGATACCAGGAATTATGCGATCGCCACCATCGCGCAGTTTACCCCCAATCAAGACGAGATCGGTTTAGAAGTGGTGGCCGCGGGATATGTTGCCGAAACGGGACAGTATCGGACGACGAAGGGAAAGATCGAACAGGTGAGCGATCGACCCCTCCTGGAAGGCTACAGCGTCGGTTATAGTGGCGATATCGTGCAGGGAATGAGTGGCGGCGGCATTTTTGTCGAGGGGGAGTTAATCGGCATTAACGGGCGATCGTCCCATCCGATTCTCTCTAACTACACCTACGAGGACGGCACAAAACCCACAGACGCAGAAATCCAACAGATGAGAGCGGTTAACTGGGGCATTTCCATCAATACCCTATTAACCTACATCCGGCCCGAAATCCTGACCGCGTACCAATTACCCTTACCGAAAAGCTCACCGGGCATCGAAAACCCCACCTATACTGGCTATATCGCCGAATTAGAAACAAAAGCGAAGGGTTTCACCGTGCGGATTGATAGTAGCAGTCAGGCCAACGGTAGCGGTGTCATTATCGCCCAGCAGGGAAAAACCTACACCGTATTAACCGCCGATCATGTCCTCTGTGAGAAAATCGCCGAGGAGAAAACCTGTGCCGATTACACCTATACCCTCACCACCAGCGACGGCAAAACCCTTCCCCTCGACCGAAAAACCATTATTCGACAGGAAGGGGTCGATCTGGCCATTTTTACCTTCGAGAGTAACGAGAATTATCCGGTCGCAGAAATCGCCAACTATAGCCCCAATCGAGAGAGTCCCATTTTTGTGGCGGGATTTCCCAAAATCGGCGATAAACGAGCGGGATGGCTCTTTAGCGGCGGTGCGGTGAAAAGTCAGGAGGAAGGACTTCTCGCCACGCGACAGAGTGATTTTACGATTACCCAAAGTGGGGCATCGATCAGAGTTAGTTCCCTGAGCGGCGGTTACGATATGGTCTATACCAGTATTACCTTCGGCGGTATGAGCGGCGGTCCAGTCTTAAACGCTGCAGGACAGGTGATCGGTATTCACGGACGCTCCGAGGGGGTTAAGGGTAAAATTCAGCTAGGTTTTAGCTTAGGGATTCCGATTAATAGTTTTATCGGTTTACAGGAAAAATTTGGTTCTTCCGAACTTACCATGTAAAATCAACTAGCAAAATGCCAATTTAATAAACATCTAAGACTAAAGTTTTTAAAGTTTCTAAATCCATAGCCTCTCCTTTTAATCACCTTCAGTTTATTATTAATTCCTTCAACTGTTCCCTGGGTTGTTCGGTTATAAAAATAGGCAGTTATTTCGTCAATCTACCGCCGAATTGTCTGGCAGCTTTTAGGAAAGTAGACCATCGCCTTTTTGAGCCAATCACTCAAGGCAAATAATCCCTCATTCCCCTCCGTATTTTTCTCAAATACTTCTCTAAATTCCTCTTTTAATTTGTGCATTTCCCCAAGTTTTGGAGACACTTTATATACTTCTTCCCATTTTTTCCTTTCTTTCTCTACTAAGTCTCCTTCATTCTTTAATAAGGCATATTTGCTCTTGGCTATTCCTGCTAAGATATTTTCTTTATTTTTCTTATTTTTTATCTTAGCTGCCTCTCTTTTTACCTCCTTTCTTGCTTCATCTAGCTCGTTATTTACTTGTTTCATTACATGGAATCTATCCCCTACTATTTGAGCTTGAGGCATTAGTTTTTCTGCCACATTTTTATACCCTATCCACAGGTCTATACTTACTTCCTCTATTTGGCTCAAAACCTCTTCTCCCCAGTGTTTCAGATATTCTGTTAATGCTTCTTCTGTTCTTTTTTCCACTAAGCCTATAATTTTTCCTGTGTCTATATTTACTAACACAGCATAGTAATTTCCTTTTCCCTTTATCATGGCTATTTCATCTATTCCTAGTTTTTTTAGCCCTTGAGGTTTTGCGGTTATTAACTCTTCTCCTAAGTCTTTGAGCATCGTCTCTATTTCTTGTTCGCTTACTCCATTTCTTTCTGCCGTATTTTTGAGATCACTATTCAGGACTTCGGCCACTATTTTTTTTCTAAATCTGTCTGTGTAGGTTCTTTTCTTCGGCAAATAATTTAGTTCTTCTGTGAATTTTTTCCCACATTTCTCGCATCTCATCTGACGACGATTGATTCTCAGATATAATGCCTGTTCTCCAAAGGGTAAATCTCGGATTGTTAATTCATTGTTTTGATGAACTTTTTCCGTTTTACTTCCACAATGAATGCACTGGCTTTCTCTTGACATATTTTCTAAATGTAAAACAATTCCTATATCGGTAATAATTTGATAATTGGTAACGACAACTCCTTCTAGGTGAAGTAGCTCGGTCATTAACTTTAATTGTGGATTTGATGGCATAAGTATAGCTTGTGTCTAAAATTGCTGGTCTTGGCTGTCTATATTTTAAACAATAAATTGCTGTATTGCAAGCATAGTCAGTTTTTAAAGATAAATTATTGTTTTATTGGTCAGCAATAATTGTCTGTTTTTTCTTTGATTTTACATGACAAGTTCGGAAGAGCCAAAAATTTCGAGTTAAATTATCTTCTTTCGTTACCGCTCAACCCCAGTTAACAGCACAACAACAGCAGCAGATCGATCGCACTCTTGTCAGTGTAGAGATACCGGAAACCAACGCCTCCGCAGACATCTGGATCGAGCGGGGAAATCAACTCTGGCGCTTGAAAAAAGACGAGCGGGCCCTGCAAGCCTTCGATCGGGCGATACAATTAAACAATCCCGAATACACCTATTTAGCTTGGTACGGTAAGGCAAGAGTTTACGGGCGCAAATACAAAGCTCGGGAAGCGATCAAAGCCCTCGATCAAGCCCTCGCCACCCTACCCGCTCGCGAGAAAGGTTCGGAATTTCACGCGGAAATTTTAAATTATCAGGGTGTATTTTATAAGCAGGTGAATCAATCCGAAAAAGCGATCGATAGTTTTGAACAAGCGATCAAAATCTCTCCCCAGAATCCCAACTATTACAATAGTCTATCGTCGGCACTACAAAACGTAAAACGTTACGATCGAGCCTTAACAGCGATTAACCGCGCTATAGAAATCGCTCCTCGCTCCAGTTGGTATAGCAATCGCGGGAATATATACAAGGACCTAAAAAAATCGGATCTCGCTTTAGCCGATTATAATCAAGCTCTGACGTTGAATCCGAATAACCCTAGGGCGTATATGGCTCGCGCCGATGTGTACGAAGATCGGAAAGAATGGGATTTAGCCCTAGCCGATTATAACCGAGCCATCGAGATCGATGCTAATTTCGCGGCAGCCTACCCGTCCCGGGGAAGTTTTTACACGGAGCGAAAACAATGGGATTTAGCCCTAGCGGATTTTAACAAAGCAATTACCATCGATCCTAATGATCCTAGCTCTTATGGAATGAGAGGTATTTTTTATATTTTTCAAAGTGAAGAGGAGTTAGCGATCGCCGATCTCACAAAAGAGATCGAAATTAATCCTTATTCCGTTGTCGCCTATTCAATGCGCGGTTTCGCTTACGAAAAATGGCAAAAATGGGATTTAGCCCTAGCGGATTATCGGAAAGGAATCGAACTCGATCCGAAGTCCGGCCTGGGTTACGAGACTCGCGGGCGATTCTATACGGAGCGGCAAGAATGGGACCTAGCCCTAGCGGATTTTAATAAAGCGCTCGAACTCGATCCGAATTCCGGCAACGGTTACCAGTTGCGGGGAAATCTTTACATTAACCAGAAAAAGTGGGATCTCGCTCTCGCCGATTTTAACAAGGCGATCGAACTCGGTTATTTTAGTAGTTATGTCAATCGAGGAAATGTTTATTTTCAACAACAAAAGTGGGAGCTCGCCCTCGCTGATTTTAACAAGGCGATCGAACTCTCGCCATACCCCGAATTCGCTTACGGAGCTAGAGCAATTCTATACTGGGATCGAAAAGAATGGGATCTGGCCCTCACCGATTTAAGCCAAGCGATCCGAATTAATCCTTATTTCGAGTTAGCCTATCGCTATCGGGGAGATATTTATCGCGATCAAAATCAATTCGATCTCGCCCTCGCCGATTATAACAAGGCGATCAAGCTTAATAGTAACGATGCAGAACTGTATTACAACCGTGGGGAAATTTACCGACAACAGCAAAAATCGGATATCGCCTTAGCTGATTACAGTCGGGCGATCGAACTCGATCCGAAATACTGGTCGGCTTATTTACAACGTTATCTTATTTATGATCAACAAAAGAAATGGGATTTAGCGATTGCAGATATCACGAAAGTTATCGAGATCAAGCAATTTCCCAATGCCTACGTCGCACGCGGCCTCAAGTACCTAGAATGGCAAAAATGGGATTTAGCTCTAGCGGATTTTAATCGGGCGATCGAGCTTAAGCCAGACGATGCTTCGTTTTACTTTACGCGAGGAATCCTTTACTATCAAACTCAAAAATGGGATTTAGCTCTAGCGGATTTTAATCAGGCGATCGCTATTGATCGCAAGCTCAAGGACTCTTATAATTTACGGGGAGAAATTTACAAAAGACAAAAACGCTATCCCGAAGCTCTCCAAGACTATCAAAAAGTTCTCGAACTGGACGAAAAAGATCTGATTGCGATTACCAATATTGGCTTAATTTATTACGAACAAGGCGATCTAAATTTGGCTAGTAGCCAATTTCAAAAAAGTCTGGAAATTAACCCCCAATCTGCCGAAAATCAACTGGCTCTCGCTGTTACTATCTAACGTCAAGGCAATACGGAGAAAGCGATCAAACTTGCTAAAAGTGCGCTTAAAATCGACCCTGAATTTGCTCAGGTTGAAACCCTGCAAAAAAATCTCTGGGGTGATCAAATCATCGCCGATGCTCGAAAACTGTTCTCGCAACTGTAGTAGTTTTCTAGGTTGGTTTGAGCGAATAAATATGTTAAAGAAAACCTCTCAATTATCAGGGAAAGGGAAACCCAACATTTCAGTTATCAGTGATCAATGATCAGTAATATTCCGCCAACAGAATAATATGGCAACTTATGAAGAGGTGATGCAACTTTTACGCGAATTAGGGGGATAAGTGGGGGTGTGAATTATCAGTATTTAGTGTTTTCTAGTCTAGTCTGTTAATTGTTCATTAAAAAACCTTCGGGAGGGATGTTATTTTATGACCTTAAAACAACTCATACAAGACAAACGAGAGGATATCCTAAAAATTGCCACCAAACATGGTGCTTTTAATGTGCGTGTATTTGGTTCCGTTGCTAGAGGTGAGGAAACCGAAAATAGTGATATTGATTTTTTAATTGATTATGATTTAGCTAAAACATCCCCTTGGTTTCCAGGTGGATTATTAGTTGATTTAGAGGCTCTCTTAGGGTGTAAAGTGGATGTAGTAACTGAAAAAAGCCTTCATCATCTAATTAAACAGCGAATCTTAAAGGAGGCAATTAAGTTATGAATGAAGATCAAGTTTATCTTGAATATATTTTAGACTGTATTGATAAAATTAAGGACTATTCCCAAGTATAAAAACAGGAGTTTTTGGCTAATTCAATGATCAGCGATGCTATCATTAGACGCTTACAAACTTTGGCAGAATCAACTCAACGGCTTTCGGAGGAATTAAAGGCAAATATTCCTGATGTTGACTGGCGTAATATTTCTGGTTTTAGGAATATTTTAGTACATGATTATTTAGGGGGAATTGACCTTAATAAGTAGGTAGGCGGTAGAGAATTATTTGGATGATTTAAGAGAACAGATTTTAAGACATCTAGAATCAGTTTCGTGGGTTGAGTTGAGCGAATAAATATGTTCAAGAAAACCTCTCAATTCTCAGGGAAAGGGAAACCCAACACCCAACACCTAAATCCGTCTGAATCGGCACTCGCTATTCCCCTCCTCTCATTACTTTTTGTGGGGTTTCTTATATCATTTTTCTTGATTCCTGGCAGGTATTTTACTCCCCTCTCCCAGAAGGGGAAAAGGGTTGGGGGTGAGGGAAATTAACCATCTCTGCCATTACTTTTGAAAAATGATATTAAAAAATTTTTTTCCCAGTCCTTGACAACTTATGTTAAGTTAATAGTGGCAGTTGCAAGAAATTAACCCCCAGTTCTCACCTAGAAATTGTTAAGATGAGGAATTTTTTCTCGTCGGTTTCTGGTGCGAAGAATGGAGTTGAAGACGATTACCTGTCCAACTCGATCCTAGTCCCTTGGCAGAGTGACTGACGGATAAGCTCGATCTGTTTGCAGATTTGGCTGGTTTTCTCGTCGCTAGTCATTCAATGATCAATGGGGCAAGATTAAGCCTACCTAATTTTAACTATCTTCTCTCCTCCCTAATCAAACAATGCCTACCATGACCTTAGTGTTACCAATGGTGTATCTACTGGTGATCTACCTCTTACTAGCGATCGCAAAAAAGCTAAAATCAACTCCTAATCAGTGATCAGTGATCAGTTATCAGTGGGGAGATAGGAGTCGGTCGTCAGGAGATGGGGGCAAGGATCTGGTTTCCTTTTGCCTTTTGCCTTCTACCTTTTCTAACTGATTACTGCTCACTGAAAAAGGCTAACGGTTATAAAACAGGGACGGGTAAATAAACCTTTTCTACCGTAGGAGAAAAACCTAGCCATTGACGAGATAAACGGGCAAAAGTATCAGGATCACCGCTAACTGCGAAGTTAGTAGGTAGGGGTGTTTCGGGATTTTTTATACCTAATAATTCTAGCTCTTTTTCCGCCGCTCGCACAACGGAAGCGGCGGGATCTACCAAGCGCACGGAACTAGGTAAAAGACGACGTAAAACCGGGGAAAGATGGCGATAATGGGTACAACCATAGACCAGAGTATCAATATTTTCTGCTAGTAAAGGCTGAAGATATTCCCTTGCCACTTGCGTGGTGTAGGGGTCAAAAATGCGGTTAGCTTCGATCAAAGGTACAAATTCAGGACAGGGAATTTGCCAAACTTGGGCAGTAGGATCGATTTCTTGAATCGCTTGTTTATAGGCATTACTTTTAGCCGTAGCCGGGGTAGAAATCACACCAATACGCTTTCCTTTTTCAACAGCAGTTTTTGCCCCGGGTAAAATTACCCCCAAAATCGGTAAATCTTTAAATTCGGCCCGTACTTCTTCTAAAGCCAAGGCGGAACTGGTATTACAGGCCATAATCACCATTTTCACCCGGCGCTCGCCCATCCAAGTGAGAATTTCCTGGACAAATTCGATAATTTCCCCTTTAGAACGGGTTCCGTAAGGAAGTCTAGCGGTATCAGCGAAATAGAGAATCGATTCTTGGGGCAGTTGTCGATACAACTCCCTTAAAACGGTCAGTCCACCCACACCACTATCAAACACACCAATCGGACTAAGTTGTGATTCTCTCATAGATATCGAGGAAAACGCTGATCTAAAGTAGCTTTATTTGATGATATTAAAACACGGATTTTTTGATTGGTAAACTAATGCTCCAATCATTTAATCATTAACGGAGATTTCGTTGAATATATTCAATAATCCCCCCAGCGATCGCCGCCGCCATTTGTCGTTGAAAGTTGGCATTGGCTAATTTAGCAGCATCCTCAGCGCCAGTAACGAAACCCACTTCCACGAGGGTAGAGGGCATTCTGGAGGTTCTCAGCACATAGAAACGGGCCCGACGCACCCCCCGATCGCGCATATCGACACTGCGGACAATATTGCGATGGATGGTGTCCGATAAACGGCGATCGCCGAAGTAATACACCTCTATGCCATTGACATCCGGTCGTGCTTTCCCCATAGAGTTAGCGTGGATACTGACAAATAGATCGGCATCGATCCGGTTAGCCAGATCCGTGCGCCCTTGCAGGGTGACAAAAAAATCGCTATCTCTAGTGAGACGCACATCGATGCCCTGTTGTTGCAGGATGCGGGTAACTTCTAGGGAAATGGGCAGAATTACGTTTTTTTCCTGAAGGCCACCAATTCCGATCGCCCCCGGATCCTTACCACCGTGGCCCGGATCGATCACCACCAGAAAGCGGCTATTGCGTTGTCGGGGGGGATTAGGAGTGGGGTCAGAGGGGCGCGGAGGTGGGTTAAATTGCCCCGTATCTGGGGGTAAAGGGACAGGTATAGTGGTGGAGTCAGGAACCTGAGAAACGGGGCTAGAATTGCGGGAGGACAGCAATTCTAGGGCTAGGGTTTGATTGCCCGTTTGAGTTAATTGTCCCAGTTGAAAACCCGCGGCCGTCTGTACCAAAATCAGCACCTTATTGACACTTTCCTGACGTACCCGCAATTGATAGATGGGACTATTGCGACCAAAGCGCGGACCGCGAAAAGACTCGGCTAACTTAGCATTTTCGATGCGTAGTTCATAGACACCATCCCGGTTAACAATGCCGTTAGCTTTTAGGGGTAAATCCGCGCGAATTAAGAGGCGATCATTATTACCTGCCAGATCGATCGAGGAGATCGTGGCCAAACGACTGCTAGAAGGGGGATTATTGGCAGTTTTCGCGGGGGGATTATTGGGACGGGGAGTGGGATTAGTGGCCTGAGTCGGGGGAGGTGAGGAGATATTATCCACGGAACTCAGACCGCCCCTAGGCAGTAAAACCAAGCCACCAAAACGACTATAGAGAGCTTGCCAATCGGGGCTATCTTTATTAACGCTTAGGGAAATCTTAGCCCGTTGATTGGCAGTCTGACTGAATTGAATATCACCGACCCCATAGCGATTGACAGGGATAGTTTGACCGGTGAGACTACCGGGTAAAGTGGCCCCGGGTAATTCAAATTCGATTTTTTTGCCGTCGCGGCTGCGTTGACTGCGGATCGATCGCTCATCACCATTTTGCTCTAAACGGACAAAAAGACCATTGCGAGTGACTTGAAAATCATCGTTGTTGTCCGTCTGGCTAACTGGAGGTGGGGGAGTGGGACGGGTGGAACCGCGATCGGGGGTAGGTGTGGGGTCAGGGGTGACGGGTGGTTGCGTTTCCTCCCTAATCGGTTGGGGTTCTGGCAATTCCACTGTCCATTGGGTGGGCGAAATTCCGCGAATTCTTACCTGTTGAGGATCAAAGGTGTAGCCTGGGGCTAATTCAATCACTAAACGGGTAGTTTCCGCATCAAATTGACCAATACGGACACTTCTGACGATATTGCCAATGGGCCGGTTAATATTGGGTTGCCCTAACTTGATCCCGGGCAGATCGATCACGATCCTGGTGGGGTTAGTGATCATTTGCGCTCGCGGTTGCACTCGATTGTCAGTGGTGAACACCAGACGATTCTCATTGGTGTCGAATCGCCAAAAGACGAGCTTGCCCGCCCAAGCAGGGGCCGCCACCAGCAACCAAGTTAATGCGCTTAGGAATAACCAATGAAATCTCACGATCGATGCTCCCGTTGCTCGGTTATCAATTACCTTTTGTCGGTAAAAATGGACGATTTTGTCGATTTTTGGCCATCCATAGCTCCGTTAATGCTCTGAGAATGACTATCAATAAAAACAAGTTTATGGGACGTTGAGATGGTCTGCTATGTTTCTGATCAGTGATCGGGGATTGGGTGTTGGGGTTTTGGGGAGCGGGAATTATAAATTATGAATTATAAATTATGAATTGGGAAGTGGGGGGATGGGGAGAAGAGAGTGCCAGATTTGGGAGAATAAATAAAAGCTGACTCCTAACTACTGACAACCGACGACCGGCTCCTAACTCACTGCTCACTGCTCACTGATTGAGGGCTGCCGGTAGGTTCTTTAAATACTAACCTTAACAGGGGCGGAGCGATAAAGGTAGTCGAGATCACCATCATAATAATCGCCGCGTCGGTAGCGGGGGATAAAGCGCCACTAGCAGCCCCGACTCCGGCAAAGACTAAACCCACTTCACCCCGGGGAATCATGCCAACTCCGATCGCCAAGCGATTGAGTTTTTCCTTGCTGAAAACGGCTAACCCCGTCACCACTTTACCCAAAATAGCGACGACAATTAAGAAAGCCGCTAAGACTAATCCTTCTCGATTGCTGGGAATAGCGGGATTAAGCACACTTAAATCGGTTTTTGCCCCCACACAGACGAAAAATATCGGTACGAATAAATCGGCGATCGGGAACACTTGTTCTGCCAATTCCGATCGCTTTTCCGTTTCTGCTAGGACTAGGCCGGCAGCAAAGGAACCGAGAATCGCTTCTAATTGGATAACTTGGGCAATATAGGCAAGAATAAAGGCGAAAATCAGGGAAACTAAGAGCAATTGTCCCCTAGTTTTCATGCTATTAACTAATTGAACGTAAAAGGGGCTTAAAAAACGACCGATCAGGATCGCCCCGACCACAAAAGCGCTAGAACTAATAACTAGATAAATTACTTTGCTAATTTGCACTTCTCCGGTTTTCACCAAAGAAGCAACGACAGCGAGGACGATAATACCGAGAATATCATCGAGAACCGCAGCCCCGATAATAATTTGACCTTCTTTCGCCGATAACTTCCCTATTTCTGCTAAAACCTTGCCGGTAATGCCGATACTGGTAGCGGTTAGAGCTGCCCCAGCAAAAATAGCGGGAATGGTGGCCAGATGGAAAATATAGATTAGAGTTCTTGCATAATTAATTTTTGAGAGGGCAAAAATGAGAAAAATAGACATAAAATTGCATAAAAGCCCTAAATAGAGCATTTAATTGATTAATGCTCATTCTTAATTCTCCTGACTCCTGAATACTGGCTCGGAGACTCCTCACCTAAGGTCAGATTTTTGATTTTTGCAAGAGGTCTATTAAACCCAAAGTACCCACCAAAAAGGGAACCGCAACCCCTACCACTGCCACAGCCGCTGCCTGTGGACCGACGCGAATTAATTCCTGTAAGTCTGACTCTAAACCAATCTCGAAGAGCAGGATAATTATCCCCAATTCCGAGAGGACGGAAATCACCCCACTGGCAGCACTAAAAACGGCGGGAGATTGCTCCGGGGTGAGGGGTGAAGTGGATTCTAGGAAATGAATGAGGAGAGAATCCTCGAATCCCGCTCCTCCTTCCAGAAAAACCAGTAATTTTAGGGCAGAAACACCGATAATCACGCCACCGACTAATTCTCCTAACACGGGGGGCAAGTTGAATCGGACGCATATTTCCCCCCCAGTTTACAGGCGAAATAAATAACGGTCAAACTCAGCAGCACGCAGGCTAAAACTAAGGCACTATCAGCAGTTTCGGCTGTAGCTGCCGAGGCTAACAGGGGAAGATTAGGACTCCAAGCGGAAGAAAGGAAAGGCTGTAGTATCATCGCTCGCTCAAAATTACTCCCAATACTCTAACAAGCTGGCGGCCTATTCAGTGATTCCCTATTAAACTTTGCCCCTTGTCCAACTTCTACGAGGGTTCAGGCGTGGCCGGGTGAGGGTTAACCACAGAAACCAAAAACCTACCTAAAGCTTTTTAAAGTTACTCATTTCTGTAGCTAGATAACTAAAATAAGTAACTTTGGCCAGCAATTCTCATTTTGAAACGATTTTGCGTTGTTTCAGCGATCTAGAGATTCGTTAAGAATTATTAACCCCTCTAGGTGCAAGGGTTTTAATGTCATGAAACCTTAAAATGAGAATTGCTGAACTTTGGCCACAGATAGATTTTAAGAACGTTATCAGGTATAATCAAGATATGAAGCTAGTTGAACGTCATATTATCAGTCAAAACCATCCCTTCTGGTCAGAAATCGACCATTATGCCTTTTTGTCAAAAAATTTGTTCAATCTAGCTAACTACCATTATCGCCAATATTTCTTTGAAAACTCCCAAAAACTGAGTTTTAATCAACTCTATCATCTGGTATCTAAAACCTCAGATTATTTAGCTTTACCCACGAAAGTCAGCAAGCAGATAATCAGAAGATTAGATCAGGCTTGGATTAGTTACTTTGCCGCTTTTAGAGCTTGGAAAAAACACCCTGAAAAATTTTTAGGAAAACCCAAAATTATTAAGTATAAGGAGAAAATCAAAGGAAGAAACCTGCTGATATATTCTCAGGAATCAATTTATAAAAAACCTCTAAAAGAAGGAATTTGTCACTTGTCTATGAGCGACTTAAAAATTACCACTTCCCGAAGAGAAATAATTGAGGTGAGAATTGTCCCCAAAAGTAGCTGTTATGTCATTGAAATAGTCTATGAAAGACGGTCGGAAACCACAGATGAACAAGAGATAGCCGGGGTAGATTTAGGAGTTAATAACTTAATGGCTGTAACTACAAATCAAACAGGTGTAGCACCTCTTTTGGTAAATGGCAGACCATTAAAAGCAATTAACACCTTCTACAACAAACAACGTTCCCACTTACAATCTCAACTGAAAACCCAAAATAATCAACACTCATCTAAGAGATTGATACTCCTAACCCATAAACGAAACTGTCGAGTAGAAAATTATCTACACACAGCCAGTAAAAGAGTAATAGATTGGTGTACTATTCATCAAATAGGGACGTTAATAATTGGGCATAATGAGCGGATGAAACAATCTCTTAATCTAGGAAAAAGGAATAATCAACAATTTGTCAATATTCCCCATTATAGATTAATAGAAATGTTAACCTATAAAGCTCAATTAAAAGGAATAAAAGTCATAATAACTGAAGAATCCTATACCTCACAATCCAGTGCTTTAGATAGGGATGAGTTACCTAAATATGGTGAAGAAAAACCATTATTTAAGGGAAAAAGGTTAGCTAGGGGACTTTATAAAATGGGAACAAATCAGTTGTTAAATGCCGATGTCAATGGATCATTTAACATCATCAGAAAAGTAATTCCTGATGTCATTGACCAGGGAATAAAGGGTTTGCCGTTTAATCCTGTAGTGCTTGACCCACTTGTTAGTGAGCCTGTCGAACTACGAATGACTAAGCTTTCAGGCTTTTAAGTAAGTTTGAGTAAGTTTAGTTGAGCGGTCAGATAAATTGTCAGACTTGCTATTATCGATGAATAGGGGGCAAAATAGCTAATAGTTGACTCCATATCCCGATTTTGCAGGACTACCGCCGCAATCATCGCTTTAGCACCGCCCGGCCCTTCTTCCGCTGGTTGGTCAATAATTTTTGCAGACCCCTTGACAAGATGCTTATTTTGTTTAATGAGTCAGGAGCCGGTCGTTTCAGGCTTTGTTGCCCTCTTTTTCTGTACCAGTTTATGTACTAAAAAAAGGATAATGCAAGGTTTTTGAGAGTCCTAATCCTATATTCTTGCACTAACATCGGATTTTAACAGGTCAAAAGCCTTATTTTAAAAGGGTTTTACCATTATTCAGCAAGCCCTAAATAAGTAGGTAGGCGTTAAAAATTGTCAGATACCCCCCTTATCAAGGGGGGATTAAGGGGGGATCAGCGCCCCCTTATCAAGGGGGGATTAAGGGGGGATCGAACCTAAAATCCATTTTTAATTTAATTATAACCAGCTACTTACATCTTAGTTTATTTACTAAATGCCCAGTTTTTGCAATGTTAGTAAACGTTCTTTACTAAACTGCTCGTACACTGTTTTCAGATGAGTAATATTCTCCTCCTCTGTTTCCAAAGTTTTCCCGTCTTTAACCACTTTTTTGCCTTGACTTGCCAAAATTTGCCAAACAAATTGTACGGCATCTTGGTTAGAGGATTTAGCCAAGAGGAATAATTGTTCTAAACGATTGACCACTACTCCAGTCCCAATCAAAGGAGAAGCTAAAAAGCTTAATTCCTCACTATAGACTGCTTTCGCTTTCACTGCATTATTAAGAGCATCAGTAGATGGTTTCCGTTGTTGGCAAGTTTGCTCATCCACAGCAGGATGAATATAGCCAATACCAGTTAAAATCATCAGAGCTTGGTAAAGACCATTTAAGTTAATATTTGAGGTTTTGGGATGATTTTGCAGTTGCTGTAAAGTTTGGGGAGATTCTGCCAAAACTTCACAAATTGGCTGATAAATTGCCTCCTGTAACTTAACTTCTCCCACGGGGAACTGCTGCTCGAACTTGATATTTGCGGGATTAACAAGCAGAGCAAACCGGGTTTCTTGTAGTTTTTTAACCTGTTCTTGGGTGGTTAAACCTAAAGAGCCTCGAATAAAAATATCACGACGGAATTGGGTATTAACAAAGAAATCTCGCACCACTTCCCGATAGATTGGGTCGCTGATTTTGGCTAATTTCTCTTGGGCAACTGGGGAGAAATTGACCGCGTCAATATGGTCATTAATATGAGCGGAACCCACATATTTAAGTTTAGCATCCTCTAATTCTTTCGCCACTTCATCGAAGTAAAAAGAATTCCATTCCTGATTGAAATACTCGTGAGCTAAATAATAACGATTTTGGTCTTTCAGGCGCTCGTAACGACTTTTTAAAATTGGATTTTGGACAAAATAACTAGCATTAGCTTCTAATAATTCTCCCGTAAAATTAAGAGCCTGTTCAATGCGGGTTAAAATTGACTCGGAACTGTGTTGACCATGACGTAACATTAAAGCTTGCATCGGCATCGCCGCCGACCACCCCGGAAGGGCATTATAGGAGATATAAACTAATCCCCCCACCTTGAGATTGCGGCGAATAAAATCAACTATTGCTTGGCGATTTCTGGCAGTAATCCAGCTATAAATTCCGTGCAGACTGATGAAATCAAATTGAGGTAAATCTCGCTCTAAAAATTCCTCAAAACTATCATCAAAGAAAAGAATATTCTTCATCCCCGCCTTGGCCGCTAAATCTCTAGCCGTGGCGATGTGACTAGGGTTGAAATCATTGGCATAAAATTGGGCGTGGGGATAGGTAGCCGCTAAAATATTCGTGGTAAAACCCTGACCACAGGCCAATTCACAATAGGTAAATTCTTGGCTAGAATCGGGGGGTTGAATCGATTTAACCAGAGTCGCTAAACCTAATTTTAGGGGACTTAACTCGCCGTAAAAGCCGCTAGTGTAGTTAACTTCCGATACATATCCTTCTGTCCAATTCATAGATTTTCCTCAAATATAATGACAAGTCATAAAATTAAGACTTGATTATACAGGAAAAGAGCCATGTCCCCTAGATTTTTTTGGGTGACAGCAAGGAGAAAAAATTATACAATGTCTATTAATACTAGAGTATTAACCTTTTAGCCAAACAATTCGGCAACTGCCAATAAACCCTAGAAGCGGGATTTCTCGTGAAAACTGACAGTCTCTTTTACCAAATCTTCCTGCGTTTTCCGGACAGTTTCTTTGACCTAATCGGACAACCGCAACCGGGAGCAGCAAACTATCAATTCACCTCCCAAGAGGTGAAACAACTCTCTTTCCGTCTCGATGGCTTATTTATGCCACTCAGAGAAGATATTCAGCAACCCCTCTACCTAGTGGAAGTGCAGTTCCAACCAGACGACACCCTCTACTATCGACTTTTTGCGGAATTGTTCCTATTTTTAAAACAATATCAACCACCCCACCCCTGGCAAATCGTCGTCATTTATCCCCATCGTGGGGTGGAACGGGAACAATCCCTGCATTTTGGCGAAATCCTCAATTTATCGAGTGTTAGACGCATTTATCTCGATGAATTGCCCCCAAGGGACAATCCCTCCTTAGGAATCGCTGTGATTAAATTAGTAGTAGAGTCGGAAACGGCAGCGGTGAGGACTGCTCAAACCCTAATCGAGCGCACCAGAGAAGAAATCACCGACCAGTCGAGTCAACGGCAGTTAATTAATCTAATCGAAAGTATCATTATTTACAAATTCCCCCAGAAAAGTCGCAAGGAAATTGAAGCTATGTTTGGACTAAGTGATTTAAAACAAACGAGAGTCTATCAAGAGGCACTGGCCGAAGGAGAAGAACGGGGTCTAGAACGGGGTCTAGAACGGGGTCTAGAACGGGGTCTAGAACGGGGTCTGCAAGAGGGGGAACGTCGGGTGGTGGAAAACCTGCTCCGAGTCCGTTTTGGTGAGTTAGACCCAGAAATTCAAGCTATTATCAGCCAGATTTTACAACTGTCCCCAGAAGAATTTACTCCTTTACTTCTCCATTGTTCTAAGCAGGAACTCTTAAAGCGATTTCCCCCAGAAAAGTCGCGAGGAAATTGAAGCTATCACCCCCCTTATCAAGGAGGGAAGGGGGGATCGACACCCCCCTTATCAAGGGGGGATTAAGGGGGGATCAAGGGTAGGGTTAATTCATGAATTAACCCTACTATGAGAGTTAATTCATGAATTAACCCTACTACTTCCCCCAGAAAAGCTGAAAAAGTAGGGGCAAAGGTAGAAAACGGGTTTCTCGGAGAAACCCGTTTTCTGTGCGTTACTCACAGGAGGCAAAGGTAGAACCCTAGAACTAGAAAAAACCAAAAACCCCCCCCGATAAGGGAAGGGGAGGTTTTTTCTAGCCGAGGGGCAGAGGATTAAGCAATGAAAGTGGTAAACTGAGCGTTGCCGAAGTTAGCGTAATCTCCAGCAGTCATCTCCACGCGGGAAATGACGGTGAAAACATCTGTCGCTTGAATCTTCGCATCGCCACCACTATTGACTACACCCAATACCATCTGTTTATTAGCCGAATCGTAGTAGGAGGTGAGAATATCAATACCAGCCGCACCAACAGTGATCTCTCCACCAGCGATCGCGGCCTTAAAGCCTTGCTGTGCGGTGTTAGCCTCCTCGATATTGCCTGTCCCCGTGATTCTGAGGAAATTGGCCGTAGAGGTTGATAGGTCAACCGTAGCACCCTGGGCCACCGAGGTAGTCGCCACCGCATCACCAGCAGCCACAGCAGTATTCTTAAGGGTCTCTAAGGGGGCATTAGGATCACTAACACCAGCGGTTGAAATCGTAATGAGGTCGGTGGTAGTAGCGGTTCCACCAGTGAGGAAATCGGTGACGGTGCTATATTTATCTTGCTCATTTAACGCTTGATTTCCAGCCACAGCCTTGGTGTTGAAGATAACCGTATCGAACCCATCCCCTAGTGTGATTTGGTCAGAACCACCAGAACCAGTGATGGTGTCTTTCCCAGCACCACCACTGATGAAGTCATTTTTGGTACTACCAAACAGAGCATCATCGAAAGTAGAGCCGGTGAGGTTAATTCCCACAGTAGATACCGATGTTGTCGTCATGGTCAAACCAGTGGTTCCAGCGGTTGCCTCCGTCAGACCAGAAGCATCCAATTTCTCGGCTGTCACTGCACCACTGATTGTCAGGCTGGAGTTACCAGTGATGGTGATGGTTTCCACCACACCAGCGGCCGGAGGAAGGGTTATTGCGCCAATTTTATGATTACCAGCGCCAGAGTTATTGACGACAAGATTAAGCTGTTCGATCGAGAGGTTAGGCGTGCTGGTGTTATTCAGGTTAAGTTTGCCGACAGTAATGTTAGCCTTTTCTGTTTGTAAAGGGGTAGTAGGATCATCGCCGTCGATGGTGAAGGTCAAAGAATCCTTGTTACCACCACCATTGGCTTGTACGTTCAGAGTAGCACCAACAGATGTATTCTTTAAGACGTTAACCGAGTTGGCACCTGCGGCAAAGCGTACCGTGTAGTCACCGGCAGTTACTGCGGCCAGGTTCACCGTGGTGATCTTATCACCGATTAGGTCAGCCCGGAGAGTCTTGGTAGCCGTGCCACCAGTAGATAAGGTCAGGCTTTGGGTATTTTTGATGTTGGTATCGGCTGCGGTAATGGTTTCTGCATCTGCCGCCGCTACTGCTAAAGTGTTGGCACCGTCGCCACCGTCCACTTTATCGGTGGCAGTGAACTCACCTGCCTTGAAACGGAAAGTGTCATCACCTTTGCCACCAAGGAAATCCACTGTACCGTTGCCCGCAGTAACGTCGAGATTACCTTCAAGGGCAGAAGCGTCCAGCTTGGTGGCGGTGTTGGGGAGAGCAGCAGCGATGAGGAGATCCTGATCTCCAGTGATGGTGATTTCCTGCGAGCCTGTGGCGGTTAGTGCCGCCACAGCGTTGGCTAGACCCTTGCTTTCGATGGAAATCTTTTCGTAACCATTGTTACCCGATACCGGATTAAGTCCTAAGGTTAAGAAAGTGGCAGCAGCACCGGTGACGGGGCTGAAGCTACCCACCTGATTGAGGGTGACAGCCACTGTATCTTCGTCACCCGCTAGAGCGGCACCCGCAATAGTGATAGTGAGTGGTACGTCAACAGTGAGGCCAGTACGATTGACCGAGACTTTTTCTACCGCCGTCTGGAAGTTGCTGAGATCAAGTCCTTTTGTGCTATCTGATAGGTCAACATTTTTAACCCCAACAACATTAGCACCGAACACCTCTAATTTTGCGTCACCCGTATTAACCACGTTGAGGGTCTCGATGCCCTTCATCGTCGGTAGCACTGGACCGGTACTGAGGGTTTCTCCACCGGTGTTGAGAACTGTCAAGGTGGGGTTGGTGCCAGAACCGGTGAGATTGTCACCACTGTTGAAGGTGGAGTTAAACTGACCGAAATTATTGACCGTCGGAGCGAGGAAGCTATTGGCGGTGAGTATGTCCACACCTGCGGTGAGGATGGCACTGTTGCCCACACCAGCCGCCGCCTGGGCCGCCAAAATATTAAGGTCTTTGGCCGCGGTAACACTAGCATCTTCTGCTGTGACGGTTTCGAGGATGCTCCAAGAGGTGTTGTAGTCTTCCTCAGTAAAGTTAGAAATACCTTGCAGCTGGAACTGGGCAGCGAAATCAAGAGCTACTTCTGCCCGGTTGACCAGGGCCTGTTGGATTTCGGGGGGCTGGTACTGGTTAAGGACGATGGGGAAATCTAAAATATTAGGAATGCCGTTGCCATCGCTGTCGGCGGGCGTACCATCGGGATTGGTGAGACTGAGCCATTCAACCCAGTAGTCAATCTCGTCGGGGTCTAAATCGGCTTCTTGTAGGCCGTAGGCATTGTTAAAGACCTCTAGAACGTACTGCTTTCTGGTAGCATCGGTGGCGGCTCCAGGGGCAGCTAGGAGGGGATAGGTTTCTTTGGCCGCATCCGAATTGGCGAAGACAAGAACCGTTTCTTCCCAAGTCAGGGATGTCAAGCTAGGGTTAGTCTGCCACAAGCTAATGTCAGAGGCTGACGGAGCTTGGGAAGCATAAAGAATATTTAGCGAAGCGTATACTTCTGTACTGATTGCCATGTTTTTAATCTCAACTCCTCACGGTTATGATAATTTGAGTCCGTCCAGAGGTCGGGGGACCCTAACGGCTACTCGGATAAAAGTATAACAAATTTTTCTGGTTTGGGCAAGTAGAAATCCGGTGGACATAAAAAAGTTATTCCTTGGACAGTCTGAATGGTGGCTTGACCCTAAGTTTTTCCCGCAGGAAAAACTGGGGGTAGGAAAAGCCCTCTTAAGTATGGCTCAGTTTCCCCTTCCCGAAATAGTGATCTAAGGACTGTTTAATCCTGTCCCTTGCTCTCCCACTTGGTACTTGGTCTATCGGATATCTGGGAAGAAAATAGACTGTTATTCTTTTCCCTCGCACGGCAAGGACTAGACGGGTTAGGAAAGTCAAGCCACTCTAGTTCTCATAGTACCAAATCGGGGCAATACCGGCTTGAGTATTTACAAAAATACAATCTAATGTGGTTAGCACTCCCCCTTGATCGCGATAGGCATCGGCCACATCCCAAAGCCGAAAATTAAAGGATAATAACCAATCGGCGATTTCGGTTAAGAGGGGAGTTTTTTGGCCATAGCCCCGATAGAGCCAGCATTCGAGAAAGAGAACATCGACTTTAGGGAGGGTTTTGACGGCTCCTTTAAGTATAGACAACTCCGAGCCTTGGGTATCAATTTTGATCACTTGGGGATGGGGTAAACCAAGTCGGGCAATTGCGTCATCAATTGTTAACATTTGCACCGAGATGGGGGTGGTGGGCTGACTCTCATCACCGGTTTGCAAGAGGCTACTGCTCACCACGTCCGTGGAAACATTCATCGTCACCTCGCCGCAGGTTTCACCTAGGGCGTATTTATACAGATGAAAGGAAGGATAGACTCGCAGGATTTCTGAGATTAATTCCCGATAGTCGCTGCTGTAGTCGATGAGAGGTTCAAAGAGATAAAATTCAGCTTCCTGCAGCACCTGTTTGATATAGTAGGACCAGCCACTATTAGAAGCACCCACATCAAAGATCACCCTTGGGGTGTAACCTAGGTTTTGTAGTCGTTTAAATACCTGTCTATCCAACTGGAGGACTTGAGGATCTAAGTCATCAAGCATTTTTTGATAATCAGACCTTAATTGCAGTTTTTCAGAGTTCATATCCTTTGAATTACTTCGGGTTTATCTTTTTCGGTACAATTTCATCCCATAAGTGCCTGTATCTAACTGTTCTCCTGTATCGTACCACTGGGGGAGTGAGTCGCCAACAATTTCTGCTAATCCGGGATTCCAGGGCGCTCTAGCACTGGCCCTAGGATCAATGACAATTAATGAAAGATTATCCCTATCCTCTGGTGTCATCTGAGCATTATAAGGGGGGAAATAAACTCGTTTAGCCCGAGACTTGAGGGCGTAGAATGCTTGAAAATCAGCATAAATGTTATCCTCCTGATTGATTTTGTTGTCAAGAAAGTTTTGTACTTTAGCATAGTCATTATTTTCCCATTGTTGTAAGGTAATTTGCGCTAGGGAAGGTAGTCCTAGTAAGTTGGCATACAATAATAAAACCAAAAAAGCTGTAGTAATAATTGTCGTCTGAATTTTGCCAGTATTTTTTTCTAAAATATTATTAAAACTCCAGCAAATACAAATTATCAAGGGAAACATGGACATCCAACTATAATAAAGTGGATATTTCCCCAGAAAACACATAGTAGTTGGTATGGTAATAACGCTGATCAAAGCAAAAAAGGAAGGAGAACGCCACTGGAAAGATTTGGTCAATAGTTCATAAAATATCAAGATCATCAGCAGTACTGACAGTGGGGGAAAAGACATATCTCCCGAGCAGCCACGACACAGATAATCTTTCTGGTCAAAAAGTTTGCTCACTCTGGAAAATATTATATCAATGACACTTCTGTTAAGGTTGGCATTGGCAACACTATGACCCAAAGTCATACCAACAAAATCATCCCAAACACCATTGGTTGAGTAAAGTGCATAAAGAAATAACATTCCTAAAATAAATCCCCCAATTAGAGCGACAAATTCCCGAAAAAATCGCTGAAAGTTGAAAAGGAGTAGGATAACGCCAAAAATTATGGCAAAGACCACTGCTGACAATCCAGAAAGGGGGAAGAAAAATCCAATAATTGTCATAGTAAGCCATCGGATTTTAGCATCTTTTATTAAAAAAGCCCCCAAAACCAGTGCTGATAAGAAAATGCAGGAAGTGTCGTACCTTCCCGATATATAAATAAAGGTAATTCCTGTTGGCAAAAGACAACTAACCACTAGGATAATTCTTAGCCAAGAAAACTTAATTAAAGGCAAGTTCTTGATGAATAACCAGATTACAGTGATGCTAAGAAGCATTAACACATAATTAAAAAGCCTAACTTTTTCAATACTAAATCCCAAAACTTTTATCCATAAAGCCAGCAAAACCGTATAAAGAAAAGAAGTGCTAACATGGAATTCCTGAGCATTTTGATGATACCAAGCAGCCGAGGTAAAACTGTCGTATAAAGCTAGATTAGCTGCTGGTTCTGCCAATACTACTTCATCTATCCACACGGGTTGTAATCTAGGTCCAAAGAATATGCCTACTAGCAAAAAAGCAATTCCCAAACCGATGAGAATCAAAATTTCACTGGTTAAGGAAATATTTTTTTTCATAATCATTACTCACCTAGTTAGTTAGTTTGTGAAAAAAAATGATTGACACCTAAGTTTCTAGGCTGAAAAATAAGTAGCTGGCATAACGGAAGCAGACCAAAGTAAGGCTTGATGGAAGACCTGATAATCTTGGAAAAAGAAAACATTGCCCCAAGAATTGTCGAGGGAATAGGCAGAATTACAGTAATAACTAACGTCGGAACTGCCCCAAATACGATAGATGACTAGATGCCAATGATAATCTCTTTCTTTCATGGCCTTGACTAAATCCGGTAATTGATTCATCGCTCCCGAACGACCAAAGGGGAAATTTTTATCCCAAAATTCTGCAACTACCACGGGATAACGATAGTTGCCCATACCTTTGATTACTTCTAAATCAAAGCCTTCTGTGTCAATTTTAACCAAACCAATATCTTTAGGTAATTCCTCGCCATCGTGGAGGCTGGCTAGGGTTTTAACAGTAACGGGAATAGTATCGGTAAATACTAAACCTTCCGAAAGAGAATGCTTGGTTAGACTGCTATAAAAGCTGGCATCTCGATAGGTGTTGTCGGCGGTTTCATCGGTGGCTATATGCAGTTCTTGGGTTTGATTTTCGGAACCGAGAGCAAAGGGAAAAAGCCGAAAGTTAGGATGATTACCGAGGCGATTTTTCAGCTTATCGATTACAGCAGGAAAAGGTTCAAAGGCATAAACTTGATAACCAACTTGTAGGAGACGACTAGAAACATCGCCACGATTAGCACCAATATCTACTGCAAGACGATGGGGAAGATAGGAATATAAATAAGTCATTAATTCGATGTCTAAATCTTGAAAATATTTTTGATCGATAATGACTTTGTATTTTTGAGAGTGAATATCTTCAAAGATTTGGCGGTTATCTTCGCTGATTTGATGGAGATTTTCTTGTATTTTTTGTATGGTTCCAAAAACAGCATCGCTTTGCTGTTGGTAAGCTTCATAAATTCTCTGGAAAGAATCGATAATTGTATCACTATGTTTTTGGGAGTCTAATCGCACATCGCTGGCTATTTTTTGGAAAGTATCGAGAGTTAATTGGTGCTGTTTTTGAGATTCGCTGTGATTTGTCTGGAGTTTTTCCGTCAATACTTGCATATTTTTAATTATATCTACGGAAAACTTCAGCAAAAAAGCTTGATTTTCCAGTGATAAATCAGCCTTTCGCTTGGTTTCTGCATTTTCTTGTCGGATTTGCTCCGTGGAGTTATTAAGTTGCTCAACCTTAAAATCTAAGGGATCAAGCTGATTAAGTTTCTCCAGTTTTTCCAGTTTTTGGATTTGTTCCAGTTGGACATGACTGAGTGAATCAAGTTTTTCTAGAAATAAATCTTTGACCGCTTTAACTCGCTGAACTATTTTATTTTTGGCTAATAATTTCTTGATCATTTTGGCTAGTGATTAGGTAAATTGTCTTAAGCTTGACTGGGAGAATTTTCAATTTTGCGGCTAGTTTCGGGAACTAACAAATCCTGACGAATAAAAACCACTTCCTTTTGGAGGAGTGTGCCATCAATGGGAGATCTCCATTCGCCGGTTTCGTCATAATAACGGAAACCAAGCTGATCCAAAAGATTAAGCATTTCATTGAAGACGAGAGCGTTCTGATCATAGCGAATAAAGGAGAGTTCAGCAACGACTAAATCCACCTGAGCGATAAATTCTTTGGCTCCTTCTAAGACGATATGCTCGGCACATTGCACGTCTAATTTTAATATTCCTCTGCCAGAAATTTGCTCATCTGTCGCCACCTGATCGAGGGTTTTTACTTCCACTGTAATCGTTTCATAGTTTCTAAAATCGGCGGGAGTGAGCAAGGAACTTCCGTATAAATCGGGGGAAACCTGAAAACTTAACTGACCAGCTTGATTAGAGATGGCAATTTCTAGTAATTCCGCTTGAGGAATATTACAGATATAGTAATTTCTGGCCGATTGCTCGTATTTTGAGATTAGCGGATCGATGAGTATAAAGCGAGCTTCTGGGAATAATTGACTAGCGGTATGAGACCAAATACCGTGGGAAGCTCCCACATCAACCACAAAATCTGGCTGATATTTTTGCCCTCGTAAACGTCGCATCACTTGATAGACTTGAGCATAATCTTTATAAATAATTGCGGGAACGGGGGGTTCAATAAAGTGAACTAAATCGATCGGCGATCGAGGTAAAATCGCTTCAAATCTGTCATCGGCCGCTTGTTCTTGTTCGATCGATTGCCGCACCCATTGATTGATCCCTTGATCCGAGAATTTTGCCGCTACCTTAACGGCATTTTCTCGCATTCTCTGCTGATTTTCTGGGTCAAGAACGTAGTCCACGGCTGCCGCCAAACTTTCAGATGTATAATCACAAACCACACCGATTTGAAAGCGATTAATAAAGTTAGCGGCTGAGGTTTTATTACTGCCTAAAAGAATTATTGGGGTGTTAGCGGTGGCGAGGTTAAAAATAATCCGGCCGGGTAAACTAAGGCGAGACAATTGTGTCCGATCATCTCTTTCGTCCATGGTCCCCGTGGGAACAATAACAAAGGGATATGCTTGTAGTTGTTGTCCTAGTTGTTCTTCGGGATAAAGTCCTTGGCTATAAAGTCCCCATTTTTCTAATTCTGCGGCAGATTCTTTGAGCCAATAATAGTTAGAATTGCCATACCAATCTAGTTTAATTCCTGCCCCTTGAATACTCTCTAAAAGAGATTGGAACCATTGGGGACTCCAAATGCTCCCTAATAAAGCTCCCCATTTTTCTTGACAGCGTTGGGGAGAAACTTCGGCAACTTCACTACTAATTAGACGGTGGGGAACGATCGCCGGTAGGAGCCAAAATTTGTAGCCGTACTTATTCTCGTAAGCGTCGCGGAGTTCGGGATGGGTGGCAAAACGAACGGAACATTTGCTTAAAAACTCTTTCATCAAAGCATCGGGAATCTCCTGAACGCAGATATTCTGATCGTCCATGATGTAGGTGGCAAGGGGAACGTTAAATAATTCCTTAATAGCGATCGCTGTTAGCAAGTTGCTGGCGTAGTAAGGGACACAAAAAACGCTCTCAATCTGGTTGTGTGCGAGAGTTTTGAGTACAGATTGAAAGATTTCCGGTCGCGATAGTTCCCGGTGATCAAGCACCAGACTGAACGCCCCAAAATTCTGTTCCCCACCGTAGTGATTAGCGGAGCGTATGGAAATAACTTGACGATTATCAGGAAAGATTCTTTTTACTAATGGCCCAGTGCCGTGCTGCTGATTGACTTCACAGGCAGTAATGACAACACTGCCACAGACGCAGTGGTTCTGGAAGGTGGCAAAGCGATTATCGATGGGTTGTCCCTGTTCTAGTGATCGCCAGAGCCAATCGTCAAAATGGTCAGCTTTTAAACTGGTGGCTAATTGACGACTAGCCTGACGAAGTTTTAGCTGATAGCTATGGGTACGGAGTTTGGCAATTTCTGTTAAAAAACTTGCGGATGCGTAATCACAGACAGAACCGAGGTCAAAATCTTGCACAAATTTAGCGGCGGCACTATCTTTCTGTCCGACCACCAGAATGGGGGTGTTAGCAGCAGCGACCATAAAAGGGATGCGGGAAGGTAAGCTCAAATAGGCTATTTCCGGCCGATCCTGTTCTTCTGCGGAACTGCCAGTGGGAACAAGGGCGAAAGGAGCTTGACGTAGGCGGTTAATTAGGTCAGCCTGGGGACAGTAGCCTTGAAAGAAAATTCCATCCTGCGCCAATTCTTCCTCTTGGAATTGCAGCCATTGACGATTGGGATTACCATACCAATCAATTTTTATTTGGGATTCCCGACATAACTGACGTAGTTTTTCTAACCAATTCTGAGACCAAATATTACCAATTAAAATGCCTCGCCCCATCAGATCAGGCATGACAATTTCAGGGGGAAACAGATAGCTTTCGACCACGGGAGGGATAAACCAGATTTTCTGCCTGTATTTTTTTTCATAGACTTGGCACAAGGGCAGAGAAATGCCTAAAATTAGATCGCTGCTATCGAGTAATTTCTGAACTGCTTCATCTTCGACGGCATTAACATAGACGTTCTGATCATCCATCAGGTAGGTACAAACGGGGACCTGAAAGAGAGATTTAATTGCCGCCCCTACATAAAAATCTTCGGTAAAATATGGGATTACTAAAACTCTTTTCGGTTTTAAATAAACCAATAAACTTTGAATTTTTACTAAAATTTCCCCATAGGAACACCCGCGCACATCTAGGCAAAAATTCTGAACACCAAAATCTTGATCTCCTTCGTAGAGATTAGTGGTTCGTAGGGAAACTATCCGGCTAGTATCGGGAAAATTTCTCTTTAAAAGAACGCCCACCCCGTGCCGCTCGTTAACCTCGTTGGGTGAGACGATGATATCATAACTTTCTTGGAATTTGTCGGCAAAACTATTTAAGTCTTGTAAGGACAAACTAAGTTCTTTTTGTAGTTCCTGATAAGAGGTGAACATAATGATTAATTTTAATAGGCTCTAACTATAGATATTCCATGGCTGCTGACAGATTTTCTCAGAAAAACCAAGCATAACCTCGTTTTGCTTACTGCCTCGCCATTAAGATAACTGCCGTATTTTTCCTTGGTTATCCCTCTAGAAATTTTATATTTTTCGATATACCCTGTCAAATTTATTGTCATCCATCCCACAAAACCGAGATTGATCCTTGCAGGTCTTAATGTTCTAACATTGTTCATCTCCTTTTTACCAACTTCGGCCACCACTCTCACAATGACCTTTTTATATCGCTTTTTGTTTCCCCATCGGGAATTATCATCTTGCCTTGGCAGACTAGAACTGATGCACCACCCACAGAAACTTCCGTAATTGCCCGGTTGTTTTTCTGAAACTTTAATTGTAAACTGCTGGGTCTGCCCATTTCCACCCCCTGGATTATCGTCCATTGATTCATCCCTTCCCCGGAAGATTCTAATCCCCCTAGTTTGAGAATTCCGAGACTAATTTGGGGCAGTATAGCACTAGGCTAATCTTATGGAACCCTTCTGTCATTTTTTGCCAGAAAAGGGAGAGATGAGCCAATAAAAGCCCATCTCTTGGTAATTTATCCCTATACTTTAGTGACAGCCAAGAAGACTTTACTTGTTACCATTACCCTGCATGGCTAAAACCGCATCGCGCAGTTTATCCGGCACTTCTTGCAGGTGATCCTCATCCCACCGGAAGAAACCGACCCCCATAGTCAAAGAACGCAATTCAACGATAAAATCGTGCATTTCCGCTTGGGGGAGATAGGTTGTTATCTGATCCCAACCTTTCCACTCCTCAGAAGCTTCAAAACCCTGAATTTGACCGCGTTTACCACTGATTAACTGTAAAACCTTGGCAGTGTATTCTGAGGGAGCGAGAACCGTCACCGATAGAATGGGTTCTAATAAGACCGGATGACATTTAGGCAATCCCTCCGTCATCGCTAGACGGGCCGCTTGTTTAAAAGCTTGTTCGGAACTATCGACACTATGATAGGAACCATCGGTGAGAGTAACATCAATATCCACCACGGGGAAACCCAACGGACCATGACCGAGATATTCCCGCACTCCCGTTTCCACCCCGGGGATATACTGTTTGGGGACAACACCACCGACGATGGTTTCATGGAATTGGAAACCTTCCCCCCGGGCCAGGGGTTTAATATCGAGGTACACATCACCAAAAGCACCGTGGCCGCCGGTTTGGTGTTTATAACGTCCGTGGGATTTGGTGCTGGCCTTGATCGTTTCCTTGTAGGGAACTTGGGGTAAATGGGTGGTCATCGGTAGATTATACTTGCGCGCTAGGCGATCGAGGGCCACTTGTAGATGAATTTCTCCCTGTCCCCAGAGAATCACTTCTTTAGTATCACCGTGTTGTTCCCAGTAGAGGGAAGGATCTTCTTCGATCAGTTTCGTCAAAGCTGAACTTAATTTAACTTCATCCTTGCGATTTACGGCGGCAATAGCGAGAGCAAAGACGGGTTTAAGCTGTAATCCTTTGGGAAGGTCGGGTTTTTGACTGCCGCTGCTAACCACGTCTCCGGTGGCGATTCCCTCCAAACGACCGAGAGCGATAATTTCCCCCGCTTGGGCCTGCTGTAGGGGTTGTTGTTGTTGTCCCATGAGACGATAGATACCACCAATCCGCACACCGTTCAAGGCCATGCCATCGTTAAGGGTTCCCTGCCAGATTCGCCCTAGGGAGAGGCGACCGCCCTGGGGAGTAAAATAGGTTTTGAGGATTTGTACCACTGCATCTCCATCGGCACTGGGATCGAGACCGCGACGGTTGGCGGTAATTGTCGGGGCCGGTGCTTCTTCCACTAAAGCGGTGAGGAGATGACGCACACCATAGTCCCGTTCCGCCATACCGAAGAACACAGGTACTATCTGATCGGCTCCCAGTTCTTGTTTTAAGTCTTGGAGAATTTCTTCCCGGGAGGGGTTAATATCTTCGAGGAGTTCTTCTAAAAGATGATCATCAAATTCGGCGATCGTTTCCAGCATTTCTTGTCGAGCGATCTGTTCTTCTTCCTTGAGGTGATCGGGTAAAGGTACAGGATCGGCGGGACTGTTAGCATGGTAATGATAAGCCTGTTCGTTGATTAAATCGATGAATCCGATAATTTCGTTGTTCTGACGGATGGGATATTGCTGGGGAACGAGGGGACGACTAGAAACGGATTTGAGAGCTTGTAGGACTTCGTTAAAGTGACTATTACAGCGATCCATCTTGTTGATGAAGATTAGATGCGGAATTTCCCAATCATCGAGGAATTTTAGCAAGGGAGCCAGGGTGAGAACTCGATCGACCACCGGTTCACAAACGATAATAGCAGCACCGGCCCCGACGAGGGCATTATAGGTTTCACTGGCAAATTCGATCGAACCGGGGCAATCGAGAAAGGTAAAATTTAGGTCTTGGTATTGACTGTGGGCAACGGAAACTTCTACACTCATCTGTCGATCCCGCGCTTGCGTGGAACTATCACCAACGGTATTGCGATCGCTGATTTTGCCTTTTCTGGTGATCGCTCCTGTGACGAAAAGTAAACTTTCCAGTAAGGAGGTTTTTCCACTGGAGTAGGGGCCGACAAGGGCCACATTACGGGTGTTTGCTCCGATACTTTGATTCATACAGATACCCCCAACAATGATTTAGTGATTAGTTGCGGCGATTGGACGATATTTACACTCGATCGCCCTTGGGAAATATACTGTCATAGCACTGAAAATTACTCTCAGGACGTAGTTAGAAGCGAAAGGCCTGTCTTGCCATAATTTTGCCCAGTGCTACAGGTGTATTCTTTCCTACTCTTCACCCTAACTCAGTCTCAAGCATTACATCCCATTCTCGCAATCTCTTGTAAAATCTCGCCTACTTTTAGTTAAGGAACTTGAATAAATGTTAACTAAGCTGTTGACTATCGAGAGTCTTTCTCATCAACTGGATTTACAAAAACGAGATGCAGCCTGATATAGTGAGAGGTCGGGATGATGTTTATCAAGCAATTTTTATGTTGAAAGCTGGAATCGTGGGACTGCCAAATGTGGGAAAATCCACCCTATTTAACGCTCTGGTGGCTAATGCTAAGGCGGAGGCCGCTAATTTCCCCTTTTGTACCATTGAACCGAATGTGGGTGTGGTATCCGTCCCCGATGAACGTCTGGAGGTTTTGGCTAAAATCTCTAATTCTGAGAAAATCGTGCCGACGCGGATTGAATTTGTCGATATTGCCGGATTAGTTAAGGGTGCGAGTCGCGGGGAAGGATTGGGTAATCAATTTTTGGCTAATATCCGGGAAGTGGACGCGATCGTTCATGTGGTGCGCTGTTTTGATAATGATGATATTATTCATGTTTCCGGTTCCGTGGATCCGGCCCGGGATATCGAGGTGATTAATCTAGAGTTAGCTCTAGCGGATTTGGGACAGGTGGAGAAGCGGGTGGAACGTTTACGCAAACAGGCGAAAAACAGCAAGGAAGCCGCCGAAGAATTGGCTATCCTTGAAAAAATCCTAATTTGTCTTAATGACGGTATTTCGGCGCGAAAAGTGGAT
Source organism: Microcystis sp. 0824 (assembly GCF_003112475.1). Taxonomy (NCBI): domain Bacteria; kingdom Bacillati; phylum Cyanobacteriota; class Cyanophyceae; order Chroococcales; family Microcystaceae; genus Microcystis; species Microcystis sp. 0824. Next base: position 51,719 of record NZ_BDSM01000009.1, read on the forward strand.
TTAAGCAAAGAGGAAGAAGAATTAATTAAAAATCTTGGTTTATTGAGTCGTAAACCGATTATTTATGCCGCTAATGTGAGCGAAGATGATCTGGCCACGGGTAATGATTGGGTAGAAAGTGTCCGTCAAATTGCCCAACAGGAACAGGCCAAAGTTGTGATCGTTTCTGCTCAAGTAGAATCGGAATTAGTGGAATTGTCGGAGGAAGAAAGAAAAGATTTTCTCGGTTCTTTAGGAGTAGAAGAAGGGGGATTAAAATCTTTAATTAAAGCTACCTACGAGTTATTAGGACTGCGTACCTATCTCACCACCGGTCCCCAAGAAACCCGCGCATGGACGATTATTTCTGGGATGAAAGCACCCCAAGCAGCCGGAGTTATTCACTCGGATTTTGAACGGGGTTTTATTCGTGCAGAAACCGTGTCTTATCAGGATTTAGTTAATAGTGGCACGATGAGCGCAGCCAAAGAAAAAGGTTTAGTCAGAAGTGAAGGCAAGGAATACATTGTTCAAGAGGGTGATGTTTTACTATTCCGTTTTAATGTTTAGCTAAAAATAAATCAGGTGAGCGCTTCCACCTGATCAAAAGGCTAAACAATTTTACCAAAATAACAGGAGAGCATGACTGAATTTATTCAGTCTTCCTCAATGTTTTGATATAATCCCTCAAGATTTCTGCCCTAAACAATCTCTCAGCTTTTTTTACTCACTTTGGTTAACATTAAACTGAATTTTTTATCTCTTGACATCCTCTAATTTATATTCTATAATCAGGTATAGTGGCAAGTTCTTGTTTAATCAAGATAGCGATTATCTCTGTCCACTAAAAGACTGGTTTGCCAGGAGTCAAGGCTAAAAATATTCTATCTATTCAACAACCCGCAACGGAAAACGGTCAAATCAAGCGCAGTAAATGAAAGAGCAAGGATTGTTATTTTCCCAAGACAGCCTGTTACCTGAAAAACTCCCCCAAATTCAGGAATTAAGACCTTCTAACAATCTTTCCGCAGTTTTTGAAGAGTGCCATAATTATATTTACGCCAACGAAGGAATGCTCAAAGACAAGATTTTTCACGAGATGGTTAAACTAATCATCATCAAACTTCATGACGAAAAATCTGCCAAGCAATCTGTAAATTTTGGCGTTACAGCAAGTGAATATAAAGCCATCGTAGCAAATAAGTCCGATGAATTTATGTCGCGTCTCAGTCAATTATTTACCTCAATCAAGAATCATTATCGGGGATTTTTCACCGATGACACATTCAAGTTAAAACCTTTGACTCTTGCTTATATTGTAGGCAGGTTACAGTACATTAATTTAACTAAAACATCTGGCGATATAAAAGGGGAAGCCTTTCAGACTTTTGTAAATAGACACCAGCGTGGAGATAGGGGAGAATTTTTTACCCCTCACCCAATTGTCCGCCTTGCGGTTGAAATGATAGACCCCAAACCAAACGAAAAAATTATAGATCCTGCTTGCGGAAGTGGTGGTTTTTTAATTCAAGCAATCAACCATGTTCGACAAAATAATCCAGAGTTTAATATAGCAAGTTTTGTGCAAGAAAGTATTACAGGAATTGAATTTAATCCTGATGTCGCCCTTTCGGGAATGATTCGTTTAGTTTTTGAAGGTGGCACAGGTTCAGAAATTATCTGCACTAATGCGCTTATCGAAGATGAAAAATTAAATAATTCTTTTGATGTTATCTTGACAAATCCTCCTTTCGGAAATAAAGGCAAAGTAGAAGACCAGAAAATTCTTCAATCATATATTCTTGCCCGGAAATGGCATAAATCAGCGTCCAATGGTTGGGAAGTTTCCCCAACCGTTTTAGCGGGTCAGTCGCCCGATATTTTATTTATTGAGAAATCTATAAAATTATTGCGGGCAGGTGGACGCATGGCGATTATTCTGCCCGATGGTTTATTACAAAATATCTCTAATGGACCGATTCGGTATTGGTTGCGCTCCCAAACAAAAATATTAGGTGTTGTTTCCATACCGCCGGAAGCCTTTGTACCCTACGGCACAGGAATCAAGACATCACTTTTAGTAGTTCAAAAATTACCAGCAGACAATGATTCTTGTTTTATGGCACAAATCAAAAAAATAGGCTATGACGTTAAAGGACAAACAATATATAAGCGCAACGAGTCGGGAGTTATAGCCCGAAAAAAATCAGGTTTGCCAATAGTTGACGATGATATAGATGATATTTCTCACTCTTTTAGGTCATTTATCAATGGCGAATTTGCACAAAACAGCGATTGTATTTATACAGTTAAGAATACCCTGCTCAATTCGAGACTGGATGCCGAACATTATTTACCCAATGACCAAAAATTATTAGAACATCTAAAATCTATTGGAGCGAAACCTTTAGGTGAAATTGCCGATATTTTGAGAGAGGCGGCTGATTTTCGTTTAGCTAGGGATAGTGAAATTAGATATATAGCTATTTCCGATGTTGATTATCGTACAATGCAAGTTGTTTCTCAACAAATAATTAAGGCACACGAGGCCCCATCTCGCGCAACTTATAGATTGTACAAAGGCGATATTATTACAGCAATTTCAGGAGCAAGCACGGGAACACCACGCCAAGCAACAGCCCTAATCACGGAAGATGAAGACGGAGCAATTTGCTCAAATGGATTTTCAGTATTAAGAAATATTCAGGGAGTCGAGCCTTTGTTTTTATTAGTATATATGCGAACAGACTTTTTTTTGCGTCAGATTAAAAGGTACATGACAGGTCATGCCATTCCTACTATTTTAGTAGATGATTTGTCTAAAGTTTTAGTGCCTATTCCACCCCAATCTGAACAGCAGAGAATAGCAAAAAGTATGACCGAAATTCAAGCAATTAGAAAAGAAGCGTTAAAAGCAAGTGAGAATGTGGTTAAGGAAATGAGTCTTTTACTTGGCCAATTTGAGTAAGGCAAAAAGCAGGTTAAGCTTAGAAAAAGTCTTAATACTAAATCCGGTTATTAAAAACTGATTATCTATTCCCCCTTTTGCCTGTCCTGATATGTAGCCTATACTCAACGGATTTAGTATCAGTCGCTAGTCGGGGAGAAGAATATAAAGAATTATTAAATTGTAGCTTTTGCTACATTTGTGGGGGGGTAAATGTGTATTATTTCTTCCGTCTGCCTGTGGTCTTGGGTTAGGCTGTTGCTTGACCAAGCTGCGAGCAAGACGATAGTTGCCTCTATTCACCCGTTTGCTCAATCAAGATGATTAAAAACCGATTAATTCCCACCCTAGCTTTAGCTGGCGCAACTTCTCTCGCTGCTATGCTCACTCCTGTGGCAGCAAAGGCTATTACCTATACCGTTAACCGCAGTTGGAGTCAATCAGGTAATAACGCTTCTTTGGTGGGAACCGTAGATGTGCCAATAGGTAGCTATACTATCGATTCAACTGGTACTCCCAATCCCTTTACCAACGTTAACCTTACCTTGATAGTTAATGGTACTCCTTTTACTTTAGATGCTGCGGACACTTCTAATATTTCCGGAACAGGGCAATTTTTGGTTAATGCCACATCTTCAACGTTAACTTTTAATACAAACGCTTCTGGTTTTAGCGCGGCCACAGTAAGGTTTCTGAACTCAGGAAATCCGTTCGGCAACAGGCAGTATGAAATCGGTACTTTCCTTGATTCCTCGACTTTTCAGCTTGCGAATCTTGAAGGTTCAATCGCTTCACCTGGTTTCACCAGGGTTGTAGCTTCAGTATCTTTACCCGTAACTTTTGGGACAGCACAAACAGCACAACAAGTACCTGAACCCGCCTCCCTCTTTGGTCTTGGAGTTCTCGGTACTCTGGGAGTAGGTTCAACCCTCAAAAGCAAACTAAAGCCATCCAAATCAGCCGAAAAAGAAACCACAAAAGTTGGCTAAATTGCTTCTAAAAATACAATAAATGCCCCTTCAATTAGCCAGTTGAGGTGGGTTTATTTTTAGTCCATGTTTCTATTTATTGATTTTTTTGATCGAATGCCAACTTTTAAATCAATAGGGTCAAATTCAATGAGTATGGTGATTTTGTGCTACAATAGAGGTCTGTTAAAAGTAAAAAAACCATCAATTACCATGAATAGCAAGACAGAAATCACTATTCAAGTTCCTTTAGAAATTGCTAGATATTACGCTAAAATTAAACCCAATGACCGAGCGAACATAGAAAACAAATTAACTGAAACTATTCAATTAGAATTAGAAAAATATCGTCAAAAAGCAGCGGCAAGATTATCAACAATTATGGATCAAGCTAGTGATGAAGCAGAAGCTAACGGATTAACTCCAGATATTTTAGCCTCTATTTTAGAACAAGATGAATAAACCACGATTTGTTTTTGATGCTAATGTGATTGTTAGTGCTTTTTTATTTAAAACCAGTTCACCTCGTTTGGCTTTAGAAACTGCCAAGAATCAGGGCATAATTATCTTATCTGAGACGGTTATTGATGAACTTGGCAACGTTTTATCTCGTCCTAAATTTGACCGCTATTTGGCTAGGTTAATTCGCCAAGAGCTACTAGAAACATTAGTGGCAGCATCTTTATTAGTGAAACCGTCAGAATCTGTCAATGATTGTCGAGATGCCAAAGATAATAAATATCTAGAGTTAGCAATTAGTGGTCATGCGGAATCTCTTATTACAGGGGATGAAGATTTGTTAGTCTTGAACCCATTTAGAAACATTAAAATCATCACTGTATTAGAATTTTTGGAGACTTATTCCGTCAGCTGATGGGGTTTATAGGGAAGTGGGGTGTGGGGAGAAACAATTCATAACTTGAGAGTTAATCACACTATTAAAAACGGATTTGGTATAAGGTGGTTGATTTATCCCAACCTTAAGACAGGACTAGGATACTTGGGATAAATCAACAGGGATTCTCAATTTGCCTGGGAAATGTGCGTCGCCAGGGCCGCCGATTGTAGGATGGGGGTAGTGGTGACGGAATCCGTCGCTAGGGTAAAGAGAGGATTGGAGAGGATACCGGCCAGGGAAGTCGCCACTAGGGAGAGGATAATGCCCACCTGTAGGGGACGCATCCCAGTAAGAGTCCAATTGATAACGGGGTAATTTTTCACCGCATCGGACATCTCTTGGGGTTCCTTGACCACCATCATTTTGACCACGCGGATATAGTAGTAAATCGAGGCCACACTGGTGACTAAACCAACGAGGACGAGGGCATAAAGTCCCGCTTGCCAACCGGCCCAGAATAGATAAATCTTACCAAAGAAGCCCGCTAGAGGCGGAATTCCCCCCAAAGAGAGCAGACAGATGCTTAAACAGAGGGTTAGGAGCGGATCTTTCTGGTAGAGTCCCGAATACTCAGCGATCTGATCGGTTCCAGTTCTGAGAGCAAAGAGAATCACACAGGCAAAAGCCCCTAGGTTCATGAACAGGTAAATTAACAGATAGAAAATCATGCTAGAGTAACCCGCGTCAGTACCGGCGGTTAAACCAATCATGACAAAACCCGCCTGACCGATCGAGGAATAGGCTAACATCCGTTTCATGCTAGTTTGGGCCAAGGCGACCACGTTGCCGAGGATCATGCTCAAAATTGCTAGGGCGATAAAGATAAACCGCCATTGTTCGCTTACTAGACCGAAAACCGTCACTAATAGGCGAATTGCTAGGGCAAAACCAGCCGCTTTGGAACCCACCGAGAGGAAAGCCACCACGGGAGTGGGTGAACCTTCGTACACATCAGGAGTCCACTGGTGAAAGGGAACCGCCGAAATTTTGAAGGCGATACCGGCAATCACAAACACTAATGCGATCGCTAAGGCCAGGGACTGACCACCGTTAACAGCGGTTAATTTTTGGGCAATGGCACTTAAACTGGTTTCACCTCCGGATAAACCATAGAGAAGGGAAACACCATAGAGGAAAATCGCCGAGCTAGAAGCTCCAATTAACAGGTATTTTAAAGCGGCCTCGTTCGATCGAGGATCCCGCTTCATGTAACCGGTCATTAGATAGGAGGAAATACTGAGCATTTCTAGGGAGATGAAGATCATCACCAATTCACTAGCACCGGATAGGAACATTCCCCCGATAGTCGCGGTGAGCATAATGGCTAAAAATTCCGCCAGGGAGGTTCCCGCTTGTTCCACATAACGGATAGACATCAGCACTGTGGAGGCGGTAGAAAGAGCAATAATCGCCCTAAAGACGATACTGAGATTATCCCCCTCAAAAGCCCCTAAAAAGGCCAATGGTTTCGGATTGTCCCAAGCAAAATAGAGAGCAACCACAGCAGCGAGCAGACCAGCGATCGCAAGGTAGGGCAGCCAACTTCTGGCACTCCGTCCCACGATTAAATCGCCGATTAAAATCACCATCAGAGTGATAATCAGGATTCCTTCGGGCCAGATAACGCCGGCGTTTAGCTGACTGGCAACAAGACTAGAAAAATCCATATTGATTGAGGTTAAAGAGATTTGAAGTTAAAAAAGGCTTAATACAAGCTTAGGGCATTTGATCAGCGATTCAGTGATCAGTTATCGGTGATCGGTGATCAGGTGTGAGTTTTCAGTTCACCGATCGCCGCTATCGGGTTAAAGTTTCTAAAAAACCAGATAAATTTGAGATAATCTTAGGTTTTACCGTTATTATAGTTGTCTCTTGTCTTTTTTATCTTCCTGTCTCGTATTCTCCTCTGCAAAGGGAAAATCTTTGATTTTTGCAGCAGAGCTAATTTCTGATGGTGACAAGTTGTCCCCGAGATGTATCCAAGTTAACAGGGAAAAAGTGAAAACTCAGGAAATCATGACATAGACTGGCATCGTTAGTTGTCATTGAAGGATTCTGGTAAAATCAGGCTAGGGGAAACACCAAGAAAATCACTTGTTTTCGAGCCATCCGCTTGATTTTGTTGTTGAAAAACTTTCTAGTTCGCTCCATCCTTTTCCTTTAGCGATCGCTTGAATGAGTAACGAAACCTATCTCAATCATCCTACTTTCGGTCTATTATACAGAGTGTGTCTATTAGAAGAACATCAGGAATTATTTACCACTCTTTATGCCCAACGTCTTTTTTTTCTGGTGACGGTGGGTCCCAAAAAACTCTCGTTCGCTCCGATCAGTCGTTCCGATGCTCGTCTTTTGGTGGAAAACCGGCTGCGGAATTTGCGACGGGGCAGTAATGTGCAAGAATTTAACAGTCTCAACCAAACTTATCAACAAACCTTTTCAGTCTAGTTCATGACGATCGCTAGTCGTATCGAGTCAATCCGTCTTACCCTACCCCCCCGCACGCGTCTGATTGCCGTCAGTAAACAGGTATCGAGCGATTATATCCGTCAAGCTTACCGAGCAGGAGTGAGAGATTTTGCTGAAAGTAAGCTACAGGAAGCAATCTCGAAGCAGCAAGAATTAAAAGACCTCCCAGATATTTCTTGGCACTTTATTGGACATCTACAGGCAAATAAAGCCCGCAAAGTCCTAGAATCTTTTGATTTAATCCATTCCCTCGATAGTTTAAAATTAGCCCAAAGACTCGATCGCCTAGCGGCGGAATTAGAGATTAATCCCCAAGTTTTGCTACAGGTGAAAGTTGTCCCCGATCCCGATAAGTTCGGTTGGGACACAGACGAATTACTAGCAGATATTCCCGCTTTAGTCAACTGTCAACAGCTAAAAATTCAAGGTTTGATGACAATTCTGCCCCAGGGATTATCCGCCGGGGAAAAGTTAGCCGCCTTTGAAAAAACCAGCAATTTAGCCCAAATCATCGAGAATAGCTCTAGTTTATGCCTGCCTCATCTATCCATGGGGATGTCTAACGATTATCCTCTGGCCGTCAAGGCTGGAGCCACTTTAATCCGGGTGGGAACTGGCCTCTTTGGCGATCGCGTTTACTGAACCATCGCCGTAAATTCACAGAAAAAACCTCTAGAAAAATTAATAATTGGTGACAATATATCTTAGAATTACAGCGTCTAGTCTAGAAACTGGTGGTTAAAAATGGGGAATTGACTTCTTACCAACCCCTGAAAACTATCCCCTGATAACTGAAAAAAGGGAACTAACCGCTGCCTCCAGACGACTAAAATGACGAACCCTTAACAAAATAGTTCACCTGTACCAATTTAGAGCGAAAATTGTTAAAATCCCCTGCTCACTCCGACTCTAGCCAAGACCACCTAAAAAAATCTTTTGAAGGACATTAGACTGTGAACAACATTTTTACCAAACTCAAAGATTTTGTCGGTATCTCCGAACAACCGGAAGACGAAGACGAAACCGACTACGAAGAAATGAACTGGGAAAAGCCCTCCCCGCAAGATAGGGATCAAAACGAAGAAGAAGACCCCCTCAATCGTCGTCAACGCGAACCTTTAAATCTCAATACAGCCACATCTATGGGACTCAACAGAAGCAACGTGATCGGTATGCCAGGTATTAACAACAATAATGCAGAAGTGGTCGTGATCGAGCCTCATTCCTTCGAGGAAATGCCCCAAGTTATCCAAACCCTGAGAGAACGCAAATCGGTGGTTTTAAACCTCAACGTCATGGATCCCGAAGAAGCACAAAGAGCCGTGGATTTTGTCGCTGGTGGCACTTACGCAATTGATGGTCATCAAGAACGCATCGGTGAGAGTATTTTCCTGTTTACCCCCAGCTGCGTTAAAGTTAGCACCCTTTCTGGAACTATTCACGATATCGCTGATACCCCGAAAATGCCTCGTACCGTTTCCCCCGCAGCTGTTTGGGGAGCCGAAAGCAGTCGATTAGCTCAATGAATCTTTCCATAGTCCTCTCGTCAGGTTTGTCGAAGCTAGAAATCGATTGATCGAGAGGATGCGTTTTTTCTGGGTAAGACCTCTCAATCTCCCTTTTTACTTTTTACTTTAAAAAATACTGTGTCTATTCGTTTAGGAATTATTGGCGGTGGAGTGATGGCCGAGGCCATTCTCAGCCGTTTATTAAAAAAAAATATTTATAGTCCCGAAACGGTGTTAGTCAGTGAACCCCAACCCCAACGGCGCCACTTTTGGGTGAATACCTACGGAGTACAAGTCAGTGAGGATAACCGGGAAGCCGCCAGAGCAACCGAGGTGTTAATTTTAGCGGTAAAACCGCAAATTTTAGAGCAAGTAGTGAATAGTTTGCTAGGAATACCCGAAAAACCCCTAATTATCTCGATTTTAGCGGGAGTTACCCTCAATCGCTTAGAAATGGGCTTTCCCGATCGCCCCGTCATCCGGACGATGCCCAATACCCCGGCCACGGTGGGACAAGGGGTTACGGCAATCGCAGCCGGTCGTCATGCGGAACCGGAACATCTGGCCGTAGCCAGAGATATTTTTGCCGCGGTCGGTTCGGTGGTGGAAGTTCCCGAAGCTTTGATGGACGCAGTAACGGGATTATCGGGATCGGGTCCGGCATTTGTGGCCCTAATGGTGGAAGCTTTAAGCGATGGTGGTGTGGCGGCGGGATTACCGCGAGCGATTGCGTCTCAATTGGCCCTAGAAACAGTTTTGGGGACGGCAACCCTATTAAAAGAATCGGCCATACATCCGGGAGAATTAAAGGATCGCGTCACTAGCCCCGGAGGAACCACGATTGCCGGGGTGAGACAATTGGAAAAAGGCTCTTTTCGATCGACTATTATCGAGGCAGTAGTGGCGGCCTATCATAGATCTAAAGATTTAGGGCGTAGTTCCGACAAGTAATCTTTATTATCTTTTTGGCTCTACCGAACCTGTCATGCAAAACTATCAACAACTTATGCTTGTAAAGCTTGTACAATAAGGCTTTGAGTTTTTGTTAGATTGATATTTATCAACTTTAGAACATTGCTGGACAGAGAGGGAGCTTGGGGACTTTTCTACAGTGTAAGTTCGGAAGAACCTTGTTTTTTCCCTGCAAATTAAACTTTCGGGCATTACTATTATCCCAACTGTAGCTTTAATTATTTTTCTCAATCAACAGAATAGTTTCATTAAAAGAATCATTGATATTGTTATTTGGTCAGTCGCTGTCGTTTTAGTCTTTGTCTTGGGTTCCCTGACTATTTTTCCTTTTTCCTACGAAAATATTATTAAATCTCATGTCAGTGTTGCCGCTAGTTTCGTTGAAGAAAATCTCACCTTATGGACTCTCTTGCAAAGCGCCCTACAGCAGGAACCAATTTATATAATCGTCACAGCGATAGCTATTATAGCGATGGTTTTTACTCGCAACATAATACCACTTTTACCGCCCTTGGTCTGGTTAGATTCTAATCTGTTCAGATTTGCTACAGTCGCCCCAATTTGGCCTCATTATTATATCCACTTAATTATTCCCGCCGTTTGGATAATTGCCTTGTTTGTCGAACAGTTAAAAATTACTGATAGCCTCGGAGAATTTAGGCAAAATCGAAAAATAACCCAGAAATTAGTTCTCAAAATGCTGATTTTTCTGTCCCTGTCTGGTGAGTTTATCTTTAATACCTTGAAAATGATCACCAATCGTGATCCTGGAATTAATGCCTACGTTCAATATAATAAAAAGTATAAACCTCTTTTAGCAGAAGCTGTGTTTGAAAAATTTAAAAACTCCGATTAACTTCTGTTAACCGATAATCATCACTACATATATATAGCGTTTTTCAGTCTGCTGAGGTACAAAAGTTATGGGTTTTAGGCAAAAGGCAAGAGGCAAAAGTCAAAAGGGAAGAAAAATATGTGTACCTCACTAGCTTAGGAAACGCTATAAATATTTCTTGAAAACACCCCCAGAAACGGCTGTCATCACCAGAAAGAGATTTCTCAATCAGAATCTCGATGGAGATTTTATCCTAGAAGTTATTGAAAAAAGACAGCCAGATTTGGTTTTCCTCTATCGATTTGAAAAGGAATTTCTGCAATCACCAAAACTCAAGGATTATCTAGAGAAAAACTATATCCAGTTCCCCGACCAGCAAGAAAAAGGAACTCTCTTTATCAGTCCAAAAACTTGGCAAGAATATCAAAGTAAGGCTAATTAGAAATTGTGGACTGGGATTATTAACGTTTTTTCTTTTTTACCGGTTTTTGAGCCACTTTTCGAGAACGTTTGTAGGCAGATCCGATCCAATCACTACAACTATGACTCATCGCTCCTAATTCTAAACCCAGGAAAATAGCGATCGCTACCCGGGGATACTGTTGCCATAATGCGATCGCTTGCTGCGGCCACAGTCGCCAATCCCAGTCTATACCCCAGAAACTTTGCAGGAGGGGAATGATGATGATCGCCGCTAGTAAAAGAAAACTACCCAGATAAAATAACCGAAAAATTGTGCCGATCAATAAACCGTGGGATAACCAACCGCGATGACGGATCATGGAACGATAGGGTAGCCACAACCAGCGCAGATAACCCCAACGTTTGTACTGTACCGAGTGGATGTCAAGATCCGGTCCAAACAGAAATCCGCTAAACAAATAACTGGCCAACAGTAACAAGGTTAAGTTACCACTGCCACTGACCAAAAAACTCGCCCCCGCAATCGGTAGCAACAGAATTAGGGTAATGCGATCGTGAGTTCGACCAGAGGGCATCGGAAAAAAATTAACTCGCTCAAAAAAATAATATACTTTTTTGAAAATATGTGTTATGCTGAGAAAGTGCGAAATTGATTCGGGCGTTTAGCTCAGTGGTAGAGCGCCTGCCTTACAAGCAGGATGCCGTAAGTTCGACCCTTACAACGCCCATTTTATTAGATTCTTGCCTCGTCAAGCTTTCACTCTCGATCGCCGGTTGAGATTAAAACTATTGAGGGGAATTGCTGCTGGCAGGCAAAATTGGGACTATTTGGTAGTAAGCTAGTTAGTAGGTACTAGGATTAATTCATCGCGGCACACCGGTTATATGGCCAATTGGCAATGTATTAAAAATTGTGGAGCTTGTTGTCAACTAAATCCCGACGAGCGTCCTGACTTAGAAGAATATCTGACTCCCGCACAATTAAGTCAATACCTCAGCATGGTGGGGGAAGAGGGTTGGTGTATAAACTTTGATCGCCAAACCCGTCTCTGTACCATTTATGACCAGAGACCAGAATTTTGTCGTGTTCAACCCGATATTTTTGCCAAAATGTATCAAATTGAACCGGGAGAATTTGAGCAATTTGCGATCGATTGTTGTCATGAACACATTGAGGATCTTTATGGGGAAGATAGCCTAGAAATGAATAACTATCGTCAGCAAGTAGGCTAAGATTTACCCCTATCCCAGAAATAACTCGGACGGGGAAGAAAATAAGTGGTCTGGTTATTTTTCCTACCTTCTCGAGGGCTAAACCAGTAAAATTACGGAATTGATTGTTTCCCTGTTGAGGAGAAGTCTATAGGAAACTCAAAACCTCTAGTAGAGGTGCAGAGTTTGAGTTCAGGACAGGGAAAAACTATCATGGAAAAACCAGAAAAACAGCGCCGCAGACGCGGGGTTATCCTTACCACCACGGGACTAGAAAAATTACTTACTGCTAAACAAGAAGCGGAATATCGGGATAATTGCGGTCATCGCTTCACCCTAGAAGTCCTCAGCGAGAAAACTCTTTTAGGGGTAGATACTCTGATGAAGGTATTTGCTTGTGAATCGGGAGTGGATAAACAAACCCTGAAACATTGTTTTCAAGCTTTTAATTTAACTTTAGAAAATAGCGATTATTATCGTCCTAACTTACCAGAAACTAACACTATTAATCCTCAACTATTGCCTGAGTTACCAGAGGGACAAGTCCCCCTCGATTCCCCCTTTTATATCAACAGAAATAATCTAGAACAGACTTGTTATCAAGAGATATTGCGCGGGGGGAGTCTTATCCGGATTAATGCGCCCAGAAAAATGGGAAAAACCTCCCTGATGGCCAGAATTATTAATTATGCACAACAACAGCAATACCATACACTTTATTTCAGTTTTCGGTTAGCAGAAAGCTCAATTTTTCAAGATTTAAATCACTGGCTGCTTTGGCTTTGTGTTAGTATTAGTCACCAGTTAGATTTAGACAATCATCTCCCACAGGATTGGGATGACTTCTTGGGGGGTAAAATTAACTGTAAAATCTATCTAGAAAAGCATATTCTCTCCCATCTTGATCGCCCTTTAGTGCTTGCCTTTGATGATCTTGAATATCTTTTACCCTATCCACAGCTAGGGGAAGAATTTTTTAGTATTCTGCACCTCTGGCACGAGGAAGGCAAAAACAAACCTCTCTGGCAAAAATTACGTTTAATTGTCGCCTATTCCCCTGCACAGGAGCTTGATAAAACCTCAGATACCTATCAATCTCCTTTCAGTCTTGGTTTACCGATCGAATTGCCTAATTTTACCAGCGCACAAGTACGAGAATTAAGTCAAAGACAGGGATTAGATCAGAATTTTAACTCCGAAAAATTACGGATATTTCTAGGGGGTAATCCCTATTTAATTCGTCTTGCTTGTTATCATATTGCTCGGGGTGATTGTACCCTAGAAACCATTCTCGCTACTTCTATCGACGAGGAAAATAATATTTTTGCAGATCATCTTAAACGTTTACTTTGGCATCTGCAATACTTAAAGGGCAATTTAGCGGCTATCTTTGCTAAGGTGGTGATGGCAGAAAAAGACATAGAAATTGATTTAATTGCCGCTTTTCACCTAGAAAGTCTCGGACTAATTCACCGACAAGGTAAGTTTTGCCGAGTCAGTTGTCCTCTCTACCGTCAATATTTTAGCGAATATTTCCGGCAACGTTCTGTTTTTTTGCCTCGAAAAACTTCTATCTTCGCCAAAAAAATTACGCTTGCTCACTTTGATACTTCCGAAAAAAGTCGCTATGCCATCTAGTTTATCGTCCGTTAGGCGCTCGACTAACACAGCCTACGATTGTTAAAGTTATCACCATCAACATCCTCAACGAAAATCAACAATGTCATTATGGTGGGATAGGCTTGTAGTTCCTGTGTTTTACGAATAAAACTTTTCGTACTCATCATGATTGCCAATCCAAAACCAGGTCACTGTATCCCCTGACAGCACTCCCAAAGCTCGATGACTCTTCGTTACACGCACTGACCAAATATCTTCGTCGCTGTCAATACACTTAAAATGTAACGATGGATGAAACGGATTCTCCACCCATAACCGATATGCTTTTCTGGCTCCGGCTTTGACTGCTGGCTTCAAGTCGCGATACTTCTGCCAAAATGAAGGCAATGTTGCGGAATTCATAGCTGCTCATAATCCATCGGTGCGGACAATCCTGCCGCAATATCTTCTTTGGCTTTCCGTGCTGCTGCGACTAGATTATTCTTCGTCTGTTTAAACGACTGATCCCATCGTTTTTCTTCTTCAATTTCTGCAATATAAGCTCGAACATACTCTACTAACTGCTCTTGAAGCTCATCAGGCAGAGACTCAACCATCTTGATGATCGTGGTAATAGCAGGAGAGGGCATGGTATCTATCAGCGTAGTAGGTTTTCTCTATTCTACAACGTCCACCGCAAACCAAAAATGATATAATCGGTGCGTGGATTGTTAATTTTAGTTTTTTGACCGGATTTGTAACCGCAAACACGCACCCTACACTTTATTATCCTCGCAAAAAAAATTACGCTTGCTCACTGTAATACTTCCGAAAAAAGTCGCTATGCCATCTAGTTTATGATGCGTTACGCACTCGACTAACATAGCCTACATTCTATGTTTTAGATGCTAGGGTTGGGAGATGGAAGAATTAAGAATTGTCAATTGAACACCGTTATCTCTTTCATAAACTATCACGACGGGAAAGGTTAATTTAGCTTCTTTTTTTGGTAACGCTGGGAAAATATAGGAATAACCATTGCCTTTGAACAACAGTCGCCAAATTCTCGGTTTATCAGGGTTACTAATATCGTTAAGTTCGTTATCTAATAAACGTTTGTAGGATTGAAGATCGCCGATAATTCTAAAATTAGGTAAGTTAGTTTTTGTGGAACGACTTTCTAAGGGATTATTAAATTTTCGTCCTAAACTGGCATCTTGAGGCATAACAATCGTGACAATCGGTAAAGAAGAAGTTTCATTAACAGCATCTTTCCAAGCATCATCTTTTGCTTGCCAGGTTGCCAGCCAAAAAAGAGCCATCAGTACAAAAATAACGATAATAAATTCATTCAATAGGGATGATAAAAAATTAACGATCTTAGCTTGAGATTTACTCAAAGCAATCGGTAATCTTTTCAGATATTTTATTAGCCATCTTTGCCCAGCAAAGGTGATGACAGTAGCACCTATAATCACCAATAAAAATAGGATTTTTCTAGGAATTGCCCAAAGGTCTCCAAAAAATGTTTGAAAAGCGGCAAAATAAAAGGATTCGTTAGGAAGACTCAGAGTCGTAACTTCGAGATGAAAAAAGCTAAAGTATGCCCAGCGATAAATCCAGCCGGTAAAGTAAAGAGCAGCGGCTAATAAAACCAATACACTAATTAGTTTACCGAGAGGATTAAATTCTGAGGAATTGTCGGTATCAGTCATGACAAACTGTTTAGGATGATTCGAGTGAAAAAGGAGATGTTAAAATTCTATCATCTCTTATTTATTTCGATATTGAGGGGTTAATCGGATGATGAAAGCTATTTTGCGGGGGAGTATTTTCTCTTTGCTGTTGCTGGGAGTAGCAAGCGATCGGCGGTTAGAATGGCTTCAGGGTTCTGTCCGCAGTCAGGAAACGGCGTTAGAGGTGGCTGTACCAGATAAGGCGACGGTGGTACTCAAGCGGGGAAATCCTCTGACGGGACGGTTAACAGCTTTTAATCAGGCAAGTTTGAGACTGTCGGCGGGGGGTGATTCAGAAACAGTTCCTCTGAATCAAGTTAAATCGATAGAATTTCAAGGAGATGTCTGGATTGAGGGTGAACCTCTTCCTTCTCGTATCCGAGGTTATGTTAAAACTTGGCCTGGAGTTCCTGTCACGGCTTTAAGGTTACAAAATCCTCCCCAGTCGGCTAAAGTCAACTTAAATAGGGTATTAACACCTGAAGAATTGCGGAAGCTACTTAATATCAAGGACAAGGTTCATGTACTATATAAAATTAGTTTTAACTCGCCTCAAAAAATGACATTAGAAGCCTTTACTATGCCCAAAAAATAAATTATGTCTATCTCTCGTCTTAAACTTCTGGGTTATTTAATCATCACAACAACTATCCTAAGTGTTGCGATGTGGATGTCTCCTGAGCGAGGCAAATTTTTGCCATTTAAGGGCATCAATCAAGCTGTTACCCAAAATCTTCCAAACACACAACAGCAGCAACAGCAGAGGCGGATCGCCCTAGTAATTGGTAATGCAAATTACCAAGTTGGTAAGCTTGATACGCCGCTTAATGATGCCACAGATATGGCTAATGCTTTGAAGGAATTAGGTTTTGAGGTAATTTTGCTCAAGGATTCTTCTAAACGACAAATGGATGATGCTCTCGATCAGTTTACCACTCGAATTAATCAAGGTTATGTCGGTTTATTTTATTATGCAGGTCATGGAATGGAGGTAGAAGGAGAAAATTATCTTATTCCTGTTAATGCTCAGATTAAATATAAAAAAGATGTTGAGTATGAGTCAATGCCTTTGGGGAAAATACTCGGCAGAATGGAAGATGCGGGTAATCGAATTAATATTGTGATTTTAGATGCTTGTCGGGATAATCCTTTTCGTAAATTTTGGCGTTCATCTAGCAGGGGATTAACAGCACCATTACAAGCAGTATCAGGAACTTTAATTGCTTTTGCCACTGCACCGGGAAAAGTCGCTAGTGATGGTACTGGACGGAATGGATTATTTACTTCCTACTTATTGAAATATATTAAAACTCCCAATATGGAAGTGGATTCAATGCTGCGAAAAGTACGCTCTGATGTTGTCCAAAATACTAATAATTATCAAGTTCCTTGGACTTCATCTTCTTTAATAGGAGAATTTGCTTTTAATCAAAAAACTGAAACAACCTCTCCTATTGTGACTAGCCCACCTGTTCCTAACCCTAGCCCATCTATTGCTGCTGTACCAACGCCAAAACCGACCCCTTCACCTGTCCTCAGCAAGCCAGGAACTACTCTTATATCGAGGTCAACAGGAGTGAATTATACCAACCTGCGAGACCTACTAGCAGCAGGGAAATGGAAAGAAGCAGATGTGGAAACAACTAGGGCGATGCTTCAAGCTGCTAAGAGGGAAAAGGAAGGGTGGTTCACAGATGTAGATATTAACAACTTTTCCTGTGAAGATTTACGCATGATTGACCAGCTTTGGGTGTCAGCTAGTAAAGGTAAATTCGGCTTCAGCGTTCAGAAAGAAATCTATGAGAGTCTCGGTGGCACGAGCGAGTATAATGGGGAAGTGTGGAACAAGTTCGGCGATCGCGTCGGCTGGAGAAAAGGAGGGAGTTGGTTGTATCTATCTGACGTAACCTATAGTGCTGAAGCCCCCAAAGGGTACCTGCCTTTTGGCTTTGCTGTTAGGATCGTTAGGGTTGATGGGGGTGTGTTTATCCTTCTCTCATGCAAAAGCTTGTAACCTGTAGGATATAACGATCTCAGGTCTTTTGTCAAGTCTAATTTTAGGGATTTTGCTCACGGAAACATCAGCTTTTGGGGAACTCGATACTTAACGATGTTGATGTCTATTATCGCGGAATTTCTAAGTTTAATTTAGGGGATAAACAAGGGGCGATCGCATAATTCTTTTCAACGAGGTTATGAGCTATCCAGCAATTCGATACCCATAACCATCACCTGATTGCATTTATTGATTTTTCATCGCATACTATTTCAAAAGAAACGTGCCAAAGACAAAAATCATCTTTTATCAAGAAGCAGAAGGCATCTCACCCGTTGTTGAGTGGCTTCAGAAATTACTCAAAACTGATAAAAAAGGATTTGCCAAATGTATAACCAAAATCGAACAACTTGCCGCACAAGGTCATGAACTGCGCCGCCCTGCTGCCGATTATCTCAGAAATGATATCTGGGAGCTTAGAGCCAAACAGGGAACCATACAATATCGAATCCTCTATTTTTATCATGGTCAAAATATAGCAATTATTGGTCATGCTCTTATCAAAAAAACTTCCGCCGTTCCCTCACAAGACATCGAGAGAATTATCCAAAGAAAAGCACAATTTAAACAAAATCCAGAACTTCATACTTATCAAGGAGAAATAAACAATGCCTAAAACCACAGATGCCGTAAAAATCATTCACCAAATGATTGCAGACGATCCCACAATCAAAGAACAAATTGCCCTAGAATCCCTCAACTCAGAAATCGCACAATTGATTTATGACGCTCGTATGAATGCTGGATTAACTCAACAACAACTAGCCGACCTAATCCATGTTGAGCAGTCCGTTATTGAAGATCTAGAAGACGCTGACTATCAAGACAATCCCCTAATAATGCTACAAAAAATTGCCACTGCCCTTAATCAACGAGTCAAAATGATCCTTGTTAGTAGCTTGTAGGGTGCGTGTTTGCGCGTATTTAAAGGAGATTTGTTAATAATTAAACTATGATCGCGCCGTGACGCACCATCTTAATTTGTAGGGTGCGTTAATGTTCTCGGTTATTCTCTTTTTCTCACCTAACGGCTGGTCGATTTTTTTGAGAAAATTGAGTTAATAATCTCTAGGTTGAGTTAAGGTTTGTAGTTACGCTTTAGCGACAACTTCTGGGGAAAATCGGGCTAGAGCATCGACATTGCTTCTATTCCCAAGACTTGCCTGACTTGCCCTTACTGTTCTTTGTGGCGAGAAAAAGCCAGATCAGCAGTCTCGATCACCTTTAATAGCTGTTCGATGCGGTTTTCCGTTGGGGGGGCCAAACAGGGAAAAACGGCTAAACCGGGGATTTGATTGGCCACCTCGGTGACAGCCACATCAAGGGTGACTAGGGGTAAATTAGCTAGGGTTTGCGACTCGCTCAAGGTTTGCAGATAAGAGTATAAATCTTCTGCGATCGAACTATCAATTAAGATAGCGTCCACCTCCCAGACAGTAGCTAAAAGTTCCGCCTGTTCGCAACTATCGGCCTCGATAAAACGATAATTTTCCCGAACTAATTGATTATTCCAAATCCAGCTAAAGGAAGATAAATCGGAGAAATTGGGGGCATAATGACCGTGTAACCGCAGCAGAGTCGGAGCAGTGGGCCGTTTTCGGCTAGGAACGGGGGAAACGGTCAGATTCAGGCAAGCTTGCAGAGCTGCCGAGGTGATCGGAGGAACCAGAAAACTATCGGCCCCTTGCTGTTGACTGCGGTTGCGATCGGAATCGGCGGCGGTGACAATAACTTTTATATCTTTGGTTTGGGGATGGGATTTCAGCAGCGTTAACACATCCCAACCGGACAAGAGGGGTAGATTAGGATTGAGAAAAACACAACGGGGTTTTAACTGACGGGCTTTTTCGATCGCCTCAGTGCCGCTACGAGCGATAATGGCTTTTAATCCCAATTCACTCAAGCGATCAACAAACTGTTCGATCACTTGGGGATTAGCTTCCACCACCAACACCAGACGCTGGGGGGTCGATTGTTCCCCTTCTGTTGCTTGGGGATGAACCGGCAGTAGTAAAGTAAATTGACTACCTTTCTGGTCCTTGGAGACAAAGGATAGATCACCGCCGTGACAGCGTGCTAATTTTTGGCTGAGGACTAAACCTAAACCCGCACCGTCAAAGTGACGGGTGAAAGGACTTTCTAGCTGTTGGAATTTCTGAAAAATGAGATGCTGGGATTCTTCCGGAATACCGATTCCCGTATCCCAGACGGTAAAAGCCAGCCAATTTTCCCAACGATTAACTTTAATGCCCAAATTACCGCCATCAATGGTAAATTTCACCGCATTATCTAACAAATGCACTAACATCTGTTGTAAACGGGCTTCATCGGCCAGGGCGTAATCTAATCCCGATTCGATATCAAGACGATAGCTGCCGGGGAGATCGAGACGTTGGGGATACTTATCGACGATGATATCGTAGACCCGTTGACAGAGGCGATCGATTTTGACTCTAGTTAAAGTTAATTGTAGTTGTCCTGTCTCTAGGCGGGTTAAATCGAGGAGATCATTGACTAAAGCCATCAACTGGCGACCGCTGCGATAGATTAAATCGGCATATTTGGACTGTCGGGGGTTAAGTTCACCGATTTTTTGTTCCCGCAGCAGACTGGAGAGACCGATAACAGCGGTGAGGGGCGATTTAAACTCATGGCTGACACAGGCGAGAAATTCATCCTTAAGACGATTTAAATGGACTAAATCGGCATTTTTAACCGCTAATTCCCGACAATATTGCTGTTGTTCGGTGATATCGGTGGCTAACAGTAACCACAGTTCTGAAGCTTTCTCGATCAAAGGATAATTATCCGTTAAATTTAACGGCACGGACAACAGTCGCCAAGTCTTGGTTAAACCCGATGTCACCGTTTCTAGACACTGGGGAAACAGGGGGGGAGTGGGGGATGGGAGGGTTAAGGGGTCATTAACTAAAGCAAAGGAAGAGTTATCGATATTAGCGGGGAAAGCCGCCCCTATTTGTTGACACCAAGCCTGATTTTGGTATAAAATCCCTGCTTCAGGACTGTAGAGCAGCAGCGGCAGCGGTAATTGTTCCAGAAATTCCAGAGGATGATCGCTGCGGGGGGGGAAATTGCGATCGCTGATGCGGGGCTGGGGAGGGGGATCATCGAGAATCGAGCGCCCGAGACAAAATTGCAGAAGTTTGCCCGTGTCTAAGCGTCCTAACAGTTTGCCCTGAGCATCCACTAAAATGGGGGCTAAGGCGAGCGCTTCCCCCGTCAGGGTAGCCAGAAACTCACTCACGGCCATGCGCGAGTTAAGAGGAATAATCGGGCGCAGCCAACCGCTAAGATCCAGACAATTGGAGGAGAGGTTTCTGGTTTCGGGGTGCTGTTGTTGATAGAGGAGGTAAGCGATCAGGGCTTGACTCTCAATCAGTCCTAGGGGACAATACCGCTCATCCACCACCACGATCGCGTCTGGATTGCCCGTATTAATTAAATCGCAAAGACTTGCCCTGTCAATAATTAATTCACAGGTAGTGACGGATTGATTAAAGTGATGGAGACTGAGGGTAACGCTAGGCATGGGGATAATTGGGGGGGCGGTGGCGGTAACTTTAGGGCATAATTAACAAACTGATGGCAAAACTATTGGTAGTCCCAGAACTTGAATTTACCTTGATTATGACGCTCGCTCATCTAGACGACCGCTCCATTGATTACAATTAACTACGATACCTACTGCCAAAAAGCAAAGTTAACTTTAACTTCCTTTAGCTGATGGCGGGGGGGGTTGTCTTCTCAACAGAGAAAGTCTAACCTATTGTTTGTCAATTTCTATCTACCTTGCGGGTGAGAAAACGTTGCCTCCGAGACTGACTATTTATGCTTTTGTCCCAACGGACTCACCCTTAACGGGGGCGAGTTCACCTCTGGGGCTGGTTAATTCTTTGACGGCTTTATTGGCTAATGAACGGTATAATCTAACCCTGGAGTCCTCTTCTAGCGAATTACTGGCTAATATCGAGGCACAGAAGGAAAAAATCGATTGTTTGCTGGTGGTCTTTCATCCTTCCCTACAGCCGACTTTTAATCAACTCTACGAAGCGGGGATTTTACTGCCAGTAGTGATCATTGTCGCTGACAACAACATCACTGCCGGAACGAATGACTCTCCCACCTGTCTCTATCATAGTGCCGAATTACAAATCACCGTTAAGGAATTAGACAGCATCACCGCCGTCATCGACCAAGCGATCGCTAGATTTCTCCATTTAGCTCCTAACTGCTCTTTTTTCGAGCGGACTACGATTGTTAACCAACCGAATCCCGTGGCCAATAATCACAGTTTTCTCCTCCTACAACAGCGCCGTTTAGCAGAAAAATTAAAAGAAAGACTCGGCTATTTAGGTGTTTACTACAAACGCAACCCGCAGCTATTCTATCGCAATCTTGCCCCAGAGGAAAAAAAAGAATTACTGCGGGAAGTAAGAGCAGATTATCGGGAGATTATTTTAAATTACTTCCAACAGGATTATCCGATTAATCAAGCGATCGACGAGTTGGTTAATAATGTCTTTTTTACCGATCTCTCGGTGTCGCAAATTCTGGAAATTCACATGGAGTTAATGGACGAATTTTCCCAACAGTTAAAATTAGAAGGCAGAAGTGAGGAAATTCTCCTAGATTATCGTCTCGCCCTTATTGATATCCTTGCTCACTTGGGGGAAATGTATCGTCGTTCCATACCTCGCGAGGATATCCCTTATGATTTATTATTGGGAATAGATTAAAATCTCCCCCCATAAATAGCGATGAACTCGTATCCCCAGCCCTTTTGATTCTAACCTATGAGCGTCTTTAAAAAAACCTATGTTTTAAAACTGTACGTCGCCGGCAATACCCCCAACTCTGTGCGTGCCTTAAAAACCCTGAAAAATATCCTAGAAGAGGAATTTCAGGGAGTGTACGCACTCAAGGTGATTGACGTACTGAAAAACCCGCAACTAGCGGAGGAAGACAAGATTCTCGCCACTCCTACCCTCGCGAAAGTCCTCCCTCCCCCAGTGCGGAAAATTATCGGTGATTTGTCCGATCGAGAGAAGGTTCTGATCGGTTTAGACTTACTGTACGAGGAAATTCGTGAACGAGAAAATGATAGCTAGGCCTTCGGCAATAGGTGATTAGACGGGTTATATTTATTGAAGGAGAAATGATCGGGGCGTAATCTAGTACGTCTATGGGAAAGTCAAGAGTCAATGGACATCAAGATGGTGTAAAGTGTCTAGTCAGGCCTGATATGTTTCTGTGGAAAAATTAGATAAAAATCCTACTCTTTAAATATTCGCTGGATAAATAATGACTCAATCTAACTCTAATAACCAATTGAATCCACCGATTAAACCCAAAGGTGTTCGCAAAATTAGAACCCTAATTGAAGGTTTTGATGAGATCACTCACGGTGGTTTACCCCTGGGGAGAACTACCTTAGTTAGTGGCACTTCTGGCACGGGAAAAACCCTGCTTGCTGTGCAATTTCTCTACCATGGGATCAAGTATTTTGACTATCCGGGCCTGTTTGTTACTTTTGAAGAATCTCCCACCGATATCATTCAAAATGCCTATAGTTTTGGTTGGGATTTAGAAGAATTAATTGACCAGGGTAAGTTATTTATTCTCGATGCTTCTCCGGATCCGGAAGGTCAAGAGGTGGTGGGGAGTTTTGATCTTTCTGCCCTGATCGAGCGCATTCAATACGCAATTACCAAATATAAAGCCAAACTGGTATCAATTGACTCTGTAACTGCCGTTTTTCAGCAGTACGAAGCGGCGTCAGTGGTGCGGCGAGAAATTTTTCGGCTCGTGGCCCGGTTAAAATTATTAGAAGTGACTTCAATTATGACCACGGAACGTATCGAAGAATACGGAGCGGTGGCCCGTTTTGGTGTAGAGGAATTTGTCTCTGATAATGTCGTAATTATGCGGAACGTGCTAGAGGGAGAAAGGCGACGCAGAACCGCAGAAATCCTCAAATTACGGGGAACAACCCACATGAAGGGGGAATATCCCTTTACTATCACCAATGATGGCATTAATATCTTCCCCCTCGGTGCGATGCGTTTAACTCAGCGCTCCTCTAATGTCCGCATTTCTTCGGGGGTAAAAACCCTCGATGATATGTGTGGGGGCGGTTTTTTCAAGGATTCGATTATTTTGGCTACAGGAGCAACAGGTACGGGTAAAACTCTCTTAGTCAGTAAATTTCTGGAAGAAGGCTGTAGGCGCGGTGAGCGGGCGATTTTGTTCGCTTATGAAGAATCTCGCGCTCAATTGTCCCGAAATGCTTCTTCTTGGGGGATCGATTTTGAGGAGATGGAACGCAAGGGATTATTAAAATTGTTGTGTTCTTACCCCGAATCGGCGGGACTGGAAGACCATTTACAGATGATTAAGTCGGAAATCTCGGAATTTAAACCCTCTCGTATTGCTATTGATTCTCTATCGGCGCTCGCGCGGGGGGTGACAAATAATGCTTTTCGGCAATTTGTGATCGGGGTGACAGGATACGCCAAACAGGAGGAAATTACGGGATTTTTCACCAATACCACCGACCAATTTATGGGAGCGCACTCGATCACTGAATCCCATATTTCTACGATTACCGACACGATTTTAATGTTGCAGTATGTGGAAATTCGCGGCGAAATGTCGCGAGCGATTAACGTCTTTAAGATGCGCGGTTCTTGGCACGATAAAGGGATTCGTGAATATACTATCAGTCAGGATGGGGCGGATATCAAGGATTCTTTCCGCAATTACGAGCGGATTATTAGTGGTTCTCCGACTAAAATTAGCGTCGATGAAAAGACTGAATTATCGCGGATTGTTCGCAATGTACGCGAAAAATTACAGGATGAATAATCGGGAGTTGACTGATTGAGATTATTTTGGAGAGCGATCGGGTAAAGTCGGTCTTAAGGAAAATAACCACCAGATCAATAAACCTAATATAATCCAGAGAATATCTTTAACCCGGCGAATTAGAGAAATCGCTAAACCTAATTCTAGACTACCAGTTAAGGAAGCACCCAGCAGCACTAAAGAACCTTCTAAAGTACCGATATTAGCGGGAATAAAAAAGGTTCCAGCGCGTACCAATTGGGCAACAGAATCAAATAACCAAGCATCAGCAAAACTGATCGGATGTTGGAGAAACTGCATTAAAACATAGATTTCTAAAACTCCGAGGGGCCAATTGAGAAAACCGACGATCAAGCCATTTCTAAATAGGGGCAGATTCTGGTAAAATTCTCCTAAACGATCATCGACAGTACGAAGATTTTCTAAAGGTTTAGATACGCGATCGCCTAAAAAAGAATGACCTAATCGATTAACTATTCGGGAGGATAAACGGAATCGCTGAATCAAGAAAAATATCAGGATACAACTGGAGAATATAGCGAGACTTAATCCGGTAAAAGTTTTAAAAGAATTGGAGAATTTTGGGGAAGCTAGGAGCAGAAAAAAACCGATAATTGCAAAGAAGACAAGGGAAGCAGTATTTAACGTCTTGGTCAAAATAATCGAGGCACTGGTTTCTTTATAGCTAATCTGATAGTGAGTTTTTAACATCACTGCTTTAAAACCTTCTCCTCCCAAAGAAGCGAAGGGAGTCACGCGATTAAAGGCTGCCCCTACCATGTAAATTAATAATAGGCGAATTGTCCATCTAGGTTGGATAGGAATACTTTTAAAAGTTAGTTGCCAAGTAAAAACATCGGTGAGGAATTCTAGGAAATAAAAAATAATTACTACTGTCATTCCCCACCAACCGACTAGGGTGATTTGTTGCCAAACTTCTTGTAGATTTGTTTGGCGTAAAATTACCCCTAGTAAAACAAAACCTAAACCCAGAAAGATAAATTTAAGATATTTCATATTAAATTATGAATTGTGAATTATGAATTATGAATTATGAATTGTGACTGATAACTGATAAGTAGGTAGGCACAATTATTTGTAGGATGGATTAGCGGTAGCGTAACCCATGGGGGCGTTGGGTTTCATGCTTCAACCCAACCTACGTTCATTTTATATTTAATTCCACCCACCTACTTAACTGATAACTAAAAATAATTCCAACGTTGAATAAATGGCAGCCAATGAGATTCGACTAACTCGATCGCTTTTGGTTCTGGGGGATAATTATTTTTTTTATATCCTTGCAGACTGCTGATATATTTCTCAAAGCGAGGCATAGATATTTTTAAGTCGGGAAGTTGCAGTTGATCGTAGATTTTTTCGATTTGTGCTAGGGGTTCTTTTTCTAAATCTTCAAAACGAATTTCTACAAAACTATCGGCGGGTAAATCGGCACTATCTCCCAGGAGAGAATTGAGCATTAAGGGATAACTTTTCAGAATCGCTTGCTCGATGATATCAATAGATAAATTATCGTAGGATTGTAGTGCTAGTTCCGGTAGGATGCGGGTAAAAAAGTGGCGGGTTGAGGGAAAAACTAGATAGGGATTGCGGTAGATATGAATAAATTTAGCATCGGGCCAGATAGCTCGCAATCTGGCGATGTGTGCCGTATAAACGGGGTTTTTGATTAGTAATTGTTTGCCTTTTTGATGGATGGAAACTTTTTTTAATAGATGAGTATGCCAACGTTGCCATGTGGCGATTTCTTTCTCGCTGCAGCCTTGAAAAAAAACCCCTCGATCAAAATGATACTGAAAACGTTGGGGGAAGTATAAACCATGGTAGTAGGAAAGGGGGATCATGCTGGCTAGGGCGATCGAGTCTTCTTGGGGTGAATTGGGAGTAACAGCAACGTTATCCACATGGCGATCGCTAGGTAGGGCCAATTCTAGCAGCGGTTGAAATAAGCGGACGATACCGAGGATATCCCAGGGTAATCCCACCGCTAGGGGCGAAATATAGCCAAAATGCTCCGATTGACCGAGTAAATTGTGCAGATGGGTCGTGCCGCTGCGCCAGTAGCCGACAATAAAAATGGGTGCTTTTACCTGCACGCGGCGCTCATAAAACCCTGTCATCAAAATTCGTTCTAGGGTAGAAAAAGGCAGTCGCGCCAGGGTAACTGCCAGCGCCAGGGTTGCCGGGGCCAAATTGGGGCGATCAATGCCGCCATTGGTCAAAAATAAACGTAATAGGGTACTAAGGTTACTACCGCAGAGGGGATGAAACAAACTGGACATATTAACTATTTTTTGGCGGTTTTTTGGCGAATAGCTTGGCTGGCCAAGGTTTTACCGAATTCCCAAGCGGCCCCAGGGAAGCGGTGTGCATCAGCGACCACATCTTTAACGGCGGTGACAAGCCAACGGCAATCCTCATCGGAGAGGGTGAGGGGAGGGATAAACTTGATGATATTCATGCCGTGGCCGGAAACCTGGGAGAGGATTTGATGGCGGGTAAAGAGGGGAACGACGATTAACTGGGAAAATAGCCCTTTATTGGCGGTTTCTAGCATTTTCCAGGCGGCTTTTAGTGACCAACTGCTCGGCTCGGCAAATTCCAAGGCGATCATCATACCCAATCCCCGCACTTCCTGCAAACATTCGTACTGATCTACGAGGGGCTGTAGTTCTGCGATAATTTGTTGACCGATTGCAGCCGATCGCTCGACTAATTTTTCCTCCTCAATCACCTGTAAAGTGGCAATACCGGCGGCCATGGCCAGATTATTTTTACCAAAAGTGCTACCGTGAACCACAGAACGATCCATGCGATCGAATACTCGATCGAAGATCCAGCGACGACAGAGAACCGCTCCCACTGGCACAAAACCGCCCGAAAGAGCCTTGGCAACACATAAAATGTCCGGTTCTACCCCCCAATGTTCCACTGCCCAAATTTTGCCAGTCCGGCCCAAACCGGTCTGCACTTCATCGGCCACAAAAAGAGTGCCGTAACGACGACAGAGGGCCGCCGCCGCCGGGAGATAGTTCGGTTCGGGAATTCTCACCCCGTGACCTTGGATCGGTTCGGTAATAAAAGCCGCTACGTCTTGGTTAATTAGAGCTTTTTCGAGCGCAGCTAGATCGCCGAAGGGAATTTCCTTAAAATCGGCGACAAAAGGCCCAAATCCCTCACGATAATGGGGATCGCCGGTGGCGGAAAGGGAACCCATGGTTAACCCGTGGTAGCCTCCCTGACAGTAAACAATTTGGCTGCGTCCGGTGGCGTAGCGGCTGAATTTAATGGCGGCCTCGACGGTTTCTGTGCCGGAATTAGCAAAGAAAACTCGTTCTAATCCGGGAGGGGCGATCGCTGCTAACCGTTCCGCCAGCAATCCCGCTAGGATGGAAGCATCCAATTGGACTAAATTGGGCAATGCTGCCGTCAATACCTCTTGTAACGCTTGGACAATCTTGGGGTGATTGCGTCCGAGAGCGAAAACACCAAAACCACTCAGTAAGTCCAGATACTTTTCCCCGTGATTGTCGAATAGGTACGGACCTTCAGCTTTAACGTAGTGGCGATCGTAGCCGATCGTTTTTAGTACCCTAACCATCTGGGGGTTTAGGTATTGTTCGTGGAGGGCAAAGTTTTCTTCTAGTCTTTTTTCTATCAGTTCTAAAATGCTCATAAATTCCAGATTTGATGACTGAAAAACTAATTTTTAAACCCCTCAAACCCGATTATGTTGATAGCACATTATCATGATTTTGGGTTATCTAATACTATAAATTATTTGATATATTTTGTCAAGTATTTAAGAACTTATCTAGGATAATTAAACTAATTAACTCTTGTTGGCTAAAGGTTCAAGCGACTTTGAGATAATTTATTAGTCAGTTTTTATATGGTTGGGGCGCATCGCGTGCGCCCAAAATGTAATATCAGTAAACTGATTACTGATAACTGATAACTGATAACTGATAACTGATAACTGATAACTGATAACTGACAACTATAAAAAAACCGACCAACAAGAGAGAATTCCTGTCAGTCAGTCGGTGATGATAGGCTGAATTTTAGTCAGCTTTATTTCTTAGCGGGGGCAGCCTTAACGAGTTCCAATTCACTTTCAGCGAAGTTATTGGTATTCAGTCCACCGGCGCTACCACTAAAACCGTTGTAGTTAACAGTATCAAAACGGACGATAACGGGATAGAGAATACCACTTTTATCAACACTGGCTACGGTTCCTACATCGTTGTACCAGTAAGACTCTTTACGTTTGATTCTAACTTTGGCTCCGCGTTCGATTCCAGGCATAGGTGTTGTTTTTTTTTAGGGTTTAGTTAACAGGGTACAATCAGAGCGAGTTTGCCGAAAGGGTTTTTACTTTAAGTTTTATTGCAAATCTTGCCACTCTGTTTGGACGAAATGCCCCGAACGTCCCCATAGGTCTGCCTTTGGTGCAATGTTAACGATTGTTAAGTTAAAGGGAATGGCCGTAGTCAGGTATTTTTGGGCCGACATTCCCACATCCGGCCCGATTTGAAAAGCGGTGGCGGTGGCTAAACCTAGGCCTAATAACTGAGAAATCAGACCTCTGGGTAA
The DNA here is from genome assembly GCF_003112475.1 of Microcystis sp. 0824. NCBI lineage: Bacteria > Bacillati > Cyanobacteriota > Cyanophyceae > Chroococcales > Microcystaceae > Microcystis > Microcystis sp. 0824. The sequence goes on from NZ_BDSM01000009.1 coordinate 80,823, forward strand.
GAGAAGATGAGTTCCTAAGACGAAGCCTGCGGTTAAGGCTAAAGTTACCGATAAATTGGTGCCACAACGCGGATGTAATGCCAATTGCCCCTCGCCATTTTTGAGACGATGGAGTGCCTGTCTGGCTGCAATTTGTAGCTCATTTGTATTAACCTGTCCGTAGAGATAAAAACCCCTATCGGTGGACAGTCCCCCCAGGGCCTCGTTATCCGCGGGGGAATGGTCAAAAGACGATTGACGACGGGCAGCCATTTCACTTAATACCCAGACGGTGGCGTGTTCCAAGGCGTGAACCTGTCGCAGGGTGAGAAATTCTTTGAAACCGGGGATAAAGCCGATTTGTGCCAGTAAATCGCTGTCTTGCTGGGGCGAGGGGTTAAACCAGTCAAAAGAGGGGTTAGAAGGGCTACTAGGGGTCATAAAGTTGCGCTAGGGGGAGTTTTTTCGGGGAAGATGAGGGTGCTATTCGACAAAAAGGGGAAAATCTGACCACTGGGGAACTGCTGCTAGTTTTTGCTTTAGGTAAGAAGCGAAATGATTCCAGTTATCTCGATTGCTGGTCTTGGTCATAAAAACTATAGTCAATTAGCTGTCTAAATAGGCGTTAATGATAGCAAGAGCCACTAAGGGAGCGGTAATTGTTCTCAAAATCCGTTTTCCCAGTGATACAGGTAGAAAATTAGCGGCGATCGCTTGTTCTATTTCTGCCTCCGTCCATCCCCCTTCCGGTCCAATGGCCATGGTTATCTCGGTTGATGTTTGCAATTGAGAAAGTAGCGGGGCCACTGTTCTACGGGTAACACCAATATAACAAGTTGTCTGTGGGTTAGCTCCCCGCTTAAGGATGGCTAAAAATGGCTGTGGTTCTTCGATAATGGGAATAATCTGTCTTTCTGATTGTTCTACAGCTTCCCGGGCAATTTTTCGCCAACGGTCAATTTTTTGAGGACTAGGATTAACTAAACCGCGTTCTGTCAGCAGCGGGATAATCCGATAAACTCCTAATTCGGTGGCAGCGCGAACGATATCATCAAAGCCATTTTTGGGAATTGCTACCATTAAATTCACTTGTACTGGTAGTTCGCTAGTTTCGTTTATCGCTTCTAAAAGATGGGCCGAATTATCAATTATTTCTGCTAACCACGCTTGTCCTTGTCCATTTAGGGCAATAAAACGGTCATGGGATTTTAAACGAACAACTTTTTTAAGATAATGACTTTGTTCGGGTGTCAGGGCAATTAATCCGTTTTCTAGGGTATTAAAATCAAGAAGAAGACGATAATACAAGGCGGTTTAGTCTATATTACTATTGTGTTCAGAATCACTGTCAGCTATCTATTGTAGCTTTTATGGTGTTTTTGTATAGGGTAGATTAGCCTAAAACCTTGATCATTAAGAAATACGGGAATTGATTAATGAATTTACTAGGCATCGTTTTATACTCTTTTATGGGAGTGCTGTTGTTGGGGTTAGCTGTAGCTATCTGGTGGTTAGTCGATACCGTATCTTTATCCCCCACTAAACCGAAAAGAGCTACTTCTAAAAATAATCGTCAAAATTTGCCAATCAGTCAGCAGCAACTTTTCTACTTAGAAAGAGAACTTTTAACCCTCGTGAATGGAGATAAAGCTTTAGCGAGTCGATTGCTTTTAAGTATTAGATTGAGAAATCCCCAACGCAGTAAAAGCTGGTGTTATGAAAAAGTTATTTATGATCTAAAACGAGATCGAGGAGGAATTTAAATTGCCACTACAACAATTAGACCTATTAGAAGAATACCGTAGTGATCGCCATAATCTCATTGCCGATTTTTATCTACCTTGTTTAGATTAGTACCCGATTGGCACGTCAGGGAAAAAGAGTTGATCGCTATAGTTCCTTAGACAGCGATCGAGTTATGTTATTATCACAGTTATCTTCGGGAAATCTTGACGCATTAGTGGCAGTAAAATGTCTCGATGAGGGAGTTGATATCCCACAAGTCAGTCAGGGAATTATCCTCGCTGCTGATGCTTCTCCTCGTCAATTTATTCAACGTCGCGGCAGAATTCTCCCGGCAGCAGCGGCAAAAAAAGGGACTTTAATCGATGTCTTTCCTCCTTGAGGGGATGGTGATGTACAATTAATTGTATCGGATATCAGACGAGTTATTGATTTTGCCCGGGCAGGCAGCATTCAAGCTACAGTTATTAAGAGATTCGTCCAAGAATTAAGTTACTATGGCCTCACCTACTCAGACCTGTTATAAAATTTATCCTCATCAAGGTATCTCTTGGCAAATAAGCATTAAGACTTGACAATCTCCACTCCCTAACCCCCAGAAAATCCATGGATATAACTGCTAAAATTGAAGAACTGGCCCAAAAATATGAGATACCTCCCCAACTGCTCAAGGAAGCCATGGCTTTAGAAGTAGAAAAAATTACTCTAAAAAATCGGCAGCTATCAGCTAAAATTGTCAAACTTATCGAAAAATATACCGACTCCCCACAATCATAAATTCTATAGTTATCTTGCCTAATTTATTTTTGGTAGTTTAAAAACGACACAATTAAATATTAAGTTGCATAAAATCTCTAAATAAACCATTTAATTGATTATTATTCATTCTTAATTCTTCTGATTACTGACTACTGGCTACTGACTCCTAAACAACCACAAAATTTTTGATTTTTACAAGAGTTATTATGACTTTGAGACTGAAACAAATTCGCTTAACTAATTGGAAATGTTACCCTAGTCAAAATATTACTTTTAACCTGCATCCCGACAGAAAAATTCAGATTATCTTCGGTAATAATGGCCACGGTAAAACTTCTCTGATGACAGGGATTTTATGGTGTCTCTATGGGGTAGATATTGTATCTAAAGAGACTCTGAAAACCTATTTTTATCGAGGTAAGGATGATTCTTCACCAGTAATAGAAATGCGGGTGGAATTAAATTTTACTAGAAACGAGAAAAATTACTTTATCAGTCGCACAGCGAAATTAAACGTTAATGGTAGCACTTCTTATCCCAGCGTAGAGGAAGCCTTATTTTATGAAGATGGAACCATGAGAAGTAACTCTAGGGAATATATCGAAGCATTGCTTCCTAAATCTATTCGAGATTTTTTCTGTTTTGATGGCTTAAAAATTGAACAATATACCCAGATAACTCAAACTAAAGAAGCAAAAGAAGCGATTGAAAAAGTTTTGGGTATCCCGGAATTAAGAAATCTGCGCGATGATACAGAAAAAGCCTTACAAGAATTAGAAAAACGTTTAAATAAAGCAGAGGGAACCAGTCAAATTTTTAAAGATAAGCTGCAAGAATTGCGAGAATTAGAAAAAGAAATTGCTTTTCAACAAGGTCAGCTTAAAAATGCCAAAGATGAGGAAAAAAATGCTATAATTATTCATCATGATGCTCAAGAAAAGGCCGCTCAGATTGAAAGTTTACGAGAAAAAATAGAAGAAATTCATGAATTAGAGAAAAAGCGTATCGGTTTACAAACTCAGTTAGATAACCTGCAAAAGTCTATCGATTCTTGGTTAAAAAAAGCTTCGATACCTTTGCTGATTAACTTTGTACAGGAAATGGCTGACGATTTGCAAGTTACTAGCTTAAAAAGCACCTATAAAACTAATTCTACAGCAGTTTTAAAAGCAATACTTGACGACGAAAGCTGTCTATGTGGTCGTTGTTTAGATCAAAATTCTCGTGACTTTATCCTGCAACAAATTGCCGAACTAGAGTCCTTAGAAGTGGACAACGCCACCAGAATAGAAAAAGACCAACTTAGAATTGATTTACAGGGAATTATCCGAGATAATGCCAAATTTAGCAATTATAGTCAATTGCTTTTACAGAGAGATATTTTAGAAGAAGAAATCGAAGAAATTAATCAACATATTAAACAGCTAAAACAGGAAACCACGGGAATAAATCAAGACTCGGTAAGGGATATTTGGCGAAAAGTTGACGAATCGGAACGAAAAGTTAAGGAGATTGAAGAAAGGATCGAACGCTTGCAAAAGGACATTGAAATCAAAGAAAAGCAATTAGAACATTTACGCAAAGAAGTGGAAATTTTAGCTAGTGAAAATCAAACCACACTGATGTTATCTAATCAGGTTAAAATGGCCAGAGGTTTAAAAAATGCCACTAACGAATTAATCGAATGGAATATCGATAATTCCCAAAAAATGATTAATCAAGTAACCAGCGATCGCTATTTACAAGTAACCAACAAACCAGAGGAATATAGAGGAGTAGAAATTACTCCCGAATACACTTTAGGAATCCGTACCCTCACGGGAAAATTATTAAATCCCGATGTCTTAAGTGCGGGAGAAAAGGAAGCTTTAGCTTTTGCTTTTATCACTGGTTTAAATCAAATAACCGATACTTGTGTTCCCCTAATTATGGATACACCTTTTGGCCATTTAGACAAAGAACATCAAAAAAATATTATTAACTCTCTCCCTAATTTAAACTCCCAAGTGATTATTTTAGCCACGGATCGCGATCTTCCCGATCCACTTTTAAATCTCTTGCTTCCCCACACTACTGATATTTTTAAAATACACCGTTTGGCTGCCGATGAAGATGCTTCCGTGATTGAAGTGATGGAGAGTTACTAATGCAGAGAATCGATTCCAGTTTGAAGATTTATGCCTCGGAAACTTCCAGAAATTATCTACAGGTACTAAAAGATAATAAAACCTTTGAGCGCATGGTAGATGCCTATTTATTCGCCGCTGCTTTTGCCATTAAACAAGACTTCAGTATCTACGGAATCAATCTGAGCAATCGACAGGATTTAATTGCTATTAGCCAAATCGATCCGGAAGTTATTTTAGCTTTAACTGCCGGAATTTATATTATCTGTAAAAAGAATTCCTATCCTCAACCCAGCGATGGCAAAGAAGTTTTAGATAAGATATGTCAATACGCAGAAGTGGGATTAAGGGAATTAAAAGAACGCTGGCAAGGCAAAGTCAGCAATCAAATCCAAGCTGATATTGAGAAAATCATCAATAATCTCTAAAATTCTCCCTATCTAACTATCTTTTTTAAGGATGACGACAAATTAGACTCTTTCCACACTACCAAAAAAGACGGGTTCCACGCGAATAGCAACGATACTAGCTGGACGCAAAACCATATATTCCCCTTGGATATTTCTGATCGGAACATTGATAAAATCCCTGGAATCGGCTTTCGGAACTAATTCGTTACTATACCACTTTTGAAATTCTTGGATAGTCAAAAAACGGACTTCCTCGCGATGTCCACTGCTTAAGAACAAATGTACTGCGTATTCGTCAGCCTTTCTACTCATTTTTTTAACTAATCAGATGGAATTTTTGTAATAAAGTTGCCATTAAAGGCGGGAAAGTCAGACGCAATTCGCTAAGATCCGAGAAAATTAATTTTTGGTAGCTTGGCAGGTCAAAAGCTAGTTTACCCTTTAATTCCGCCCGATTTTGATAGGTTAGCAGAATTTGTCCGCCCTGTTTACAAGCGATCGCATAACCTAATTCTACACCCACTAGGGGACTAGGCAGTAATTCCGTTTCCTTTTGGCTAATCGCCGTAGCATCGGCAATAAATAATAAACTTTTGCGAATTTTGCGTAATTGACTATCACTCAACCGGGTGACATTGCCCTCAGTTCGGGGCGTTTCTTCCACGGTTAAGGGCAAACGGGAGCGTTTATTGAGATTTTCGACGGTTTCGGTCAAAACTGTTTTTAAAGCGGTGCTAGAGTCCTTAAATTGGCTTTGGGAGCTAAAATAAATGACGGGATCCAGCCAAGTGCTGAGGTCCTGTTTAGTAAAGTAAATTTCTTGGGAAATCAGGTCAATATTCGAGATGACGTAACCGCCACTACCTTCGAGGTAAAATTCCACCCTTTCCCCTTCTAGATAGCGTTGGAACCAGACAGAACCCTGTATTGTCAGACTATCATCGAGAAAATCGGCTCTTAAACCCGATTTTAAAAGACTATTGCGACTTAAGCGCAAGTCGTGGGGACGTTTGACAACCTCGCGGATAGGTTCGTATTTGTCCAGATACCAAGCTTTCAGAGCGATGATGGCCATAGGTGTGGCGATTAAAGACACTCACTCATTTTAGCAGTAAGCACCGATATCCTCTCCACATTCATCGGCAAGGTAAGAAAGAGCGCGAAATCTTAACATCATCAGGTTTTCGTAGAGGGGATTTAGCTTGCAAAGGGGCGGAATCTCTAGAATTGTCCAGCTAAATAGGGTAATTTTCCGCGCAAAGGGACATTGAGCCGGAATTAGACGACAAATCCGATGAGCTAGTTCAGGTGTATTAATCTCTAGTCGGTCAATTCGTTGCCGCAGGGGTTGCCATAAATCCCATTTTGGTTGCGGTGACAGGTTTTTCCGATTGCCTTTCGACCAAGGGGCGATCCAATTAGACAAAATTATTTTATTTGTGGTATAATCTGATACATCAGCATCGGCCATAGCTTTATCTTCAATTGATTGACTCATAAGGTTCTATCTGAGATTACGGGAGGGCAAATGCTCTTTCCCGAAAATCCTCTAGGACGTTCGGACATTTGACCGCTTTAACGATAACATCTCTGGGATAAAATTACTCGTTAAGACTACACAGGAACGCTGGGGCTGCGGAGAGGAAATTTGAACTTTTGTACTAATTCCCTGTCTCCGAGTTATCACCTGAAAGCTAATAGGCAACAGACGACAATAAGATAACGTCATGAGTCAGTTTAACTAGATTAATCTCTAAGCTTCCCCCAAAGATATTGGCTCTGATTAGAGCTATTTCTAGGTTAGCAAAAAGTCAGGTTTTTTCACGTCAGCATAGTACAGTTTTTCTGGGTATAAAATAGCACCCAGTTTTGTCAAAGATACGCAATCTAAGGGGTGGGGTGTGGGAATTATCAATTATGAATTATCAATTATGAATTATGAATTATGAATTGGGGCTCTACCGAACCTGTCATGTAAAACTATCAACAACTCATGCTTGTAAAGCTTGTATAATAAAGCTTTGAGTTTTTGTCAGATTGATATTTATCAACTTTAGAGCATTGCTGGGCAGAGCGGGAGCTTGAGGAATTTTCTACAGTGTAAGTTCGGAAGAACCTGAATTGGGTAGTTTTTTGCTGTCAACTGATAACTGATAACTGATAACTGATTACTGATTTACATTCTTTCCAAAATGGGAATTCCCAAGAGAGATAAGCCTAATTTTAGGGTTCTTGCCGTTAAATCACACAAGACTAAACGAGAGGTTTTAATTGGTTCTGCTGCTTTCAGAACGGGACAATTCTCGTAGAAACGATTATACTTTTTACTGAGTTCGTAAAGATAATCACATAGACGATTGGGTAATAAATCCTCTTCCACTGCACTAATTACTTCCGGCAGTTGCAGTAATTGTTTAGCCAGAATTAATTCGCTTTCATCCTTGAGAATTAGCGGTGAATTGGCACTTAAATCCTGAAAATTAATACCACCTTCGCGACTGATACTCTGAACCCTAGCGTAAGCGTACAGCATATAGGGGGCGGTGTTGCCTTGCAGATTGAGCATTTTGTCGTAACTGAAAACATAGTTACTATTGCGATTTTGGCTGAGATCGGCGTATTTAACGGCACTTAATCCGACAGTTTCAGCAGTATTAGCGATAAAATCGCCAGTTTCTTCTCTTTCCTCGCTTGCCAGTCTTTTTTCTAAGTCAGCTAGGGAAAAGGCGATCGCTTGATCGAGTAATTCTTGTAATTTTACCGTCTCCCCGGAACGAGTTTTTAATTTTTTACCATCTTCCCCTAAAACTAATCCAAAAGCGACGTGAACCACTGCCACATTATCGGGTAAAAATCCCGCTTTTTTAGCCACCTGAAATACTTGGGCAAAATGGTTAGCTTGTCCAGCATCGGTAACATAAATTATTCTTTCGGCTTTATCTTGACGCACTCGATAACAAATTGCCGCTAAATCGGTGGTAGCGTAATTATAACCGCCGTCGGATTTCTTGACAATTAGGGGCAAAGGATCCCCCTCTTTGTTGGTAAAACCATCGAGAAAGACGCATAAAGCGCCGTTGTCTTCTGTTAGCAATCCCTGTTGATCTAATTCTCTGATTACTGTCTCAAGGTAGGGATTATAAAAAGATTCCCCCCTTTCGGTTAGTTTTATATCGAGAATATCATAGATTTTCTGAAATTCCCGTCGTGATTGTTGACAAAGTAACTGCCATGCTTGACGACTTTGAGGATCACCTGACTGTAATTTTACTACGGCTTGACGGGCAGTTTCTTTAAAGTTTTCGTCTTCATCAAAACGAATTTTGGCCTTTTTATAAAAGCTAACTAAATCCCCTAAATCCAGAGCATCTGCTTGGGTTAAAGCACTAGGATAAGCTTCTTGTAGATAGGTGATTAACATCCCGAATTGAGTCCCCCAATCCCCGACGTGATTAAGACGAATTACTTGATGATGACGAAATTCCAAAATCCGAGCAATACAATCACCAATTATAGTCGATCGCAAGTGGCCAACGTGCATTTCTTTGGCAATATTGGGACTGGAAAAATCGACAATAATTTTTTGACTGGGGTTAGCAGCGGCAACTCCTAAACGGTTGTCAGTAATTAGGTCTTTTAATTGGGTTTCTAGATAACCTGGTTTCAGGGTAAGATTGATAAAACCGGGTCCGGCAATTTCGGGGGTTTGACAGAGATCATCTATCTCTAGATTTTTTAGTAAAGTCGCCGCCACTTCCCGGGGTTTTTGTTTTAATTCTTTGGCTAAAGAGAGGGAAATATTACATTGATAATCGCCAAAACGGGGGTTACTAGCGGCCACAATTAGGGGATCGGTAGCGGCGAAGTTTTCCCCAAAGGATTTAACTAGGGATTGGGAAAAACGTTCTTTTATTTGTTGGATAATGGCAGTCATAGAGAGAATTTAGCAATGAATGTTAGAAATCTATGGGTAATTAGAAAATTTATCTTGCTCTCATCTTGAATAGAATTGAGCCGGACGGGGTATTATGTCCATTTTCTTGGTACATTATAAGCATCAAATTTACTATCTTTACTAATTAGAATTAGTGATCTGTTTAGAGACTGAGCAATTAGCATTCTATCAAATGGATCACGGTGATGCAAGGGTAAAGTACAAATTTTTAGAGTATCAGAAAATGATATAGACAGTAAGGTTATATCTGATGCTTCTAGTTTAGTTTCAATGGTTTCATAACTTTTTTGTAGGGCTAACTTACCTAAATTTAACTTAATCGCGATTTCCCAGAGACTAACAATACTGACATAAACTTCGGGAGCAAAATCAATTTCCTCCCGAAGATTATTAGGTAAGTTAGGATCGTTTTCAGTTAACCAGATGAAAGTGTGAGTGTCCAGAAGAAAAGATGTCATCACATATATTCCTGAAAATCTTCCAAAGACTCATCAAAATCATCAGACAAAGGTAAGGTAAATGTACCTTGTAAAATTCCTGAACGACGTTTTCTAAGAGAAGGTTTCTCTATAATAGCATCTGATTGATAATTGGCCATCAAATATTCAGCATAGTGAAGCAGCTCTATTTTTAAGAACTCTGGCATTGTTTCGACAGTTTCTAAGATTTTTGTGTCTATATTCATAAGTTCTGGATACTTAATCTCAGCAAATTTTTACTAATTACTTATTCCTTAACCAATAAAACCACGGCATAAACTGCGATACCTTCTTCTCGTCCTACCGGTCCTAATTGTTCGTTAGTAGTGGCTTTAATTCCCACCTGTTCCGGATTAATGTTGAGAGTTGCTGCTAACTTGGCTCGCATCGCATTAAGGTGGGGTTTCATTTTCGGTTTTTCGGCAACAATTACCGAATCAATATTATTAATCTGCCAACCTTTATCGATAATTAATTGATTAACTTGTTCTAATAATTTTAAACTATTCGCCCCTTGCCATTGTGGGTCTGTGGGGGGAAAATAATGACCGATATCGCCTAAACTAAGCGCTCCCAGCATGGCATCCATAATAGCGTGGGTTAAGACATCGGCATCACTGTGACCCAATAAACCGACAGTATGGGCAATTTCTACTCCTCCTAAAATTAAAGGTCTTCCTGTTACCAATCGGTGGATATCGTAGCCGTTACCAATACGAATATTCATAGAGCAGTCCTCATTGTCGGTGTTTCTGCAAATGTGAGATGCACCCAAATTGCGGTAGAATTTTCTTGGGGATAATCTCCTAACTTCTGACTATCCACTGCCGATTACCGCAAAGGATAGCCATTTATTCTATCAGATTGAGAAGATATTAGGTAAGAACTAACTAAACACAATTAATTACACATATCTAACCACCTCTTGCCTTTTGCCTCTTGCCTTTTGCCTATCCTAACCAAAAAGTTAATTTTATCCTACTTACTTATGATAACACTTGTGACTATGTTTTTCACTGCCTTGCTGGCAGTTACGGATTTTACTTACCAAGTTTTGATTCATTTTCCCATACAAATCATCAATTTTTTGGGGTCGTTGTTGTCCTATGGAGTAATCGGACTGATAATTTTTGTCCTAGTCTGGATTGTGGGTGACTGATTTCTCGGTAGAAAAAAATGAGAGAATCAGCCTTAGCCAATTCTCCCCAATTTAAGCCAACTTTTAATTTTTACTGTTCACTAGCCACTGCTTGGGGTTGTCCTTGCGGTTGGAATTGGAACATGGAATAAACCACATTGCGACGGATATCAATCATCATTTCTAAAAACATCTCGTAGCCTTCCTGTTTATACTCAATTAGGGGGTCTTTTTGACCGTAACCGCGTAAACCAATCGACTCGCGTAAAGCTTCCATAGCTTGCAGGTGTTCGCGCCATAACATATCGATTTGTTGCAGGATAAAATAACGTTCGGCATCGCGCATTAAACCGGCGCGAATATTATCCACTTGACGTTCTTTAATTTCGTAGGCTTTGCGAACTTCTTCGTGTAGGAACATCTTGATATCATTGACACTCATATCCTCGACATCTTTAGCGGTAATATCTGCCAAGAGATAGACGAATTCCTGAGATTTACTAATCAGTTTTTCTAAATCCCATTCTTCCGCCGGCAGTTCGGGATTAACATAAGCCATGACGATTTCATCCATGGTTTTTTCGGCGTATTGCAGCACCTGTTCTTTTAGGTCCATCCCCTCCAAAACCCGACGACGTTCGGCATAAATAGCGCGCCGTTGATTATTCATCACCTCGTCGTATTCAAACACCTGTTTCCGGGCATCATAATAGAAGGTTTCCACTTTTCTTTGCGCTCCTTCCAGGGAACGAGTTAACATTCCCGACTCAATGGGCATATCTTCTTCCACCCGGAAGGCATCCATTAAACCCGCCACGCGGTCGCCCCCAAAAATCCGCAATAAATTATCTTCTAGACTTAAAAAGAAGCGTGTAGAACCGGGGTCGCCCTGTCTGCCCGCCCGGCCTCGCAATTGGTTGTCAATACGGCGGGATTCGTGGCGTTCCGTCCCGATAACGTGCAGTCCGCCTCTTTCTACTACTTCATCGTGTTCTTTGCCTGTGTAATCTTCATAACTTTTGCGAATTAATTTATAGACTTCGCGTAACTTTTGAATAACTTGGTCATCCGTGGGGGCTTTTTCGGCCGCGATGGCGATTTTTTCTTCTACTTCTAATTCCGGTAAACTTTGAGTTCCGTGGGTATCAACGGCAAATTTAACCGCTTCTTTCAGGGCATTTTCTACCTCTTTCGGTAACTCGGTGGGAAAAATTTCCGCCGAGGCGCGCCAGTTTTTTTTCTTCTTACCCGGGGCGAATCCTTGCGGGCGATTGCGTTCTCCTAAACTGGGTAAACTAAAGGCCAAATTGTCATCTTCGGGCATAACTAATTTGGGCATTAAATACTCGCGAATTTTCAATCGGGCCATATAGTCGGAGTTACCACCGAGGATGATATCGGTTCCCCGTCCTGCCATGTTTGTGGCAATAGTTACGGCTCCGGCCCGGCCTGCTTGGGCGACGATTTCCGATTCCCTTTCCACGTTTTCCGGACGGGCATTAAGCAAGTTATGGGGAATCTTTCTTTCCTGTAATAATAGCGAAAGCACTTCCGATTTTTCCACACTGGTGGTACCGACTAAAACCGGGCGACCCTGTTCGTGCATTTGTTGACATTCTTCGGCGACGGCGTTCCATTTTGCCTGTTCATTTTTATAGACCACATCGGCTAAATCTTGCCGACGAGAAACGCGGTTAGTGGGAATAATTGTTACTTGCAGGTTATAGACTTTTTCTAGTTCGGTTTCTTCGGTTTTAGCCGTCCCGGTCATGCCAGATAATTTCGGATAGAGTAGGAAAAAGTTTTGATAGGTAATCGTGGCTAAGGTTTGGGTTTCCTGTTGAATTTCCACCCCTTCCTTAGCCTCCACTGCCTGATGTAAACCATCGCCCCAACGTCGCCCCGGTAATACCCGTCCCGTGAACTCATCAACAATAACAATTTCACCACTGCGGACGATATAGTTAACGTCTTTTTTCTGGAGTTCTTTGGCACGAATAGCGTTAGAAATATAGTGCGCCCAGGGATTTTCTTGGTCGTATAAATCGGTAACTCCTAATAGTTCTTCCGCTCTTTTAAAGCCTTCATCGGTCATTAAAACGTTACGGTCTTTTTCGTTAACTTCGTAGTCTCCCGGTCCGTCTTCTACTTTTTGGCGCACTAATTGCTTGGCGATTTCGGCGGCGAGAATATATTTTTCTGTGGGCCGATCGATCGGTCCTGATATAATTAATGGAGTTCTGGCCTCATCAATAAGAATTGAGTCCACTTCGTCGATAACGCAGTAGTTAAAGGGTCTTTGGACAACTTCCCCCATCACTGTAGCCATGTTATCGCGCAGATAATCAAAGCCGAGTTCGCTGTTAGTGGTGTAGGTGATGTCACAGGCATAATTTTTCTTTCTTTCTTCCGGACTCATGCCGGCTTGAATTAGTCCCACACTTAACCCTAAAAAGCGGTGTACCTGCCCCATCCATTCCGCGTCACGACGGGCGAGATAATCGTTAACGGTGACGACGTGAACCCCTTTTCCGGTCAATCCATTCAAATAAGCGGGGAGAGTGGCAACTAGGGTTTTTCCTTCCCCGGTTTTCATCTCGGCGATTTGTCCTTTGTGGAGTACCATTCCCCCCAATAACTGCACGTCAAAGTGACGCATCCCTAAGACTCGGATTCCCGCTTCCCGGACAATGGCGAAAGCTTCGGGGAGGATTTCCTCGAGAATCTCCTCTCTTTGCTCATAATTTCTCGCTTTGTCTAATCTTTCCTTAAATTCGCCAGTTTTGCCCCTTAATTCCTCATCGGACAGGTTTTTAATGTCTTCTTCCAGCAGGTTGATTTCGGTGACGAGGGGCTGAAATTTTTTAATTTTGCGGGCGTTAGGGTCTCCGAGTAGGGCTTTTAACATAGCAGTTTTTATTCTCTCGCTTCGATTGGCTCTTGGTCTGTGGTGTTAACAATTGTATCACTCTCGTTGGGAGTGGAGAATCATTTATCGCTGAAAAGGGACTCTTGCCAGTGGGCAAAAATTAAGTTAATCTTCTCTCACCAGTGGCTTAACTAAAGGGGAAACCACCATATTTATTGATAATTATATCTATAGTTTCCATAATTGCGATCGATTCGCCTAAAATGGAGATAATTTGTTGATAATGTTCTAGGTCATCGTAGCTAAGGTGGCGACCTTTGCGGTCTTTTAGCCACTTCTGACACACTTGATAACCGCCGATATAAAAGTTCCAAATTTGGGGCGGAATCCCCGCAAAATACTGGTCAGAATTAATCGAAATTTGTTGTTTATTTTCGTCATATTTCACCTGCTCGACTAGATTAGAACCCGCCACGGGATAGCTACTAATTTCTTTTCCCGTTGCTTTCATTAGGTGTAACTGCACTAATCTGTCACCTTTTTTGACTAATTCCCAGAATAATTCTTTATTACTGGTGAGAGGAACACGAGGAAAGTCTATCTTTAAAAATTCGGCGTAACGTTGGCGATATTGGGGAGAGTGAAAGACAGCATAGATATAGTTAAAAATGTCTTCCGGTCCAAAGGTTTTCTTTTTGTCTCCTTTGCCATCACTGATAAATTCTAAGTCAAGTTTTGCCGAAAGTTCCTTAATAAATTCTGGCGCTAGATTGGGACGGCGACCATTTGGCGAGTTGGTTGGTTCTGTGTCAAATAAGGTTGGGTTATTAGTTGGGTAAAGATAAAGGGGGAAAATGTAATTTGTTTCTTTTGTTTTATTAGAAATAGAGCAACATTCGATGATATTTTGTGTCACAAAACTTAAAGACCAAATCCCACTTTGTGATTGTTGTCGAGAAGTAATTAAACCCAAATTGTCAAAGTTTACAAAATGGTGCATAACTTCTTGTCTTGGAAGTTCAACTACATTTTGATGGTGATAATATTCTCTTAAATCAAAAGGGCGATATAAACATTTAGTAAAATAACTTAACCACTGACTATTGTTAAACAAAGCTCTTCTTTGTTCAAAAATATTCCAATCTCTTGTATCTTTTATATTATATTTTTCTCCAATTTCTTTGTCGGCGATTTGAATATTTCTAAAATCTTCTATTCTCTTATAAAGAGATTCAAAATCAAAATCAAAAACAAAATGATCTCTGTGATTTTTTACACCTGTTGAATTAACACACATAATATCAACTATTTTCCAGCCTTTCTCGTACTCTGGGAATAAAGCTGTATTTTGATTTTTTAAGAGATAAAAACTTGCTTCAGGTTTAATAATTTCCCATTCAGTTGAACTAATATCATTTTCATCTAACCAATAATACTTACCCCCAACTAACTCCTTATGCTCTTTCACCTCTCTAACCCCCCACAAATCAGCATGATAAACCTTGGCTAAATCTTGCTGACTATCTTGATACTTAATAAAAAACGCAATCGCTACACCTTGCTGAATATCAAACACATTTTGATCGGTTGAACCGTCGGGACAAACTTCTTTTTTCTTACTATTCCCATGCAAATCTAAAACATAAATCTCATCAAAAGTCTGCATCAAATTTTGACGCATTCCCCGAAAAGTTGGATTATCCAAATAACCATGATTTGTAATTAAAGCCACAACTCCATAACCAGTTTCCGCTACCCGATACTGAGCAAAGCGAATAAACTTCACATAATCATCTAATAAACCTTTAGGGTTTCTCTCTCCCAATGGTTTTCCATCTAATTGATAATAATCCTTAACCAAATTCACAATCCAAGGGTCAGTATTCATCGACTGATAGGAATAGGGAGGATTGCCTAAAATAACCATAACTGGCATTTCTTGCTTAACATCTTTTGCCGCGGCTGCTTCATCGCGAATGCGATTTAAAAAACCATCAGCAGGGGGAATTTGAAAAGCTTCCTGTAGGGTGTTGGTGAGATAGATTCCCAAGCGTTCATCGGCACTAAAATCATAGCCTAATTCCTGAAGTTGTAAACCTAATTTCATGTGTGCTACGGTGTAGGGAGCCATCAGTAATTCAAACCCAAAGAGACGGGGTAATAAATGTTTACTGACATAACTAGACCACATCCCTTTCTGTTGACGAAAACTATCATAGATATGGTCGATAACAGAGTGTAAAAAAGTGCCAGTTCCCACAGCAGGATCGAGGATTAAAACTTGGTGAACTTCCTGAGTTTCTTGGCTATTATTAGGATGCTTAATCGTAATTTTTTTAGCATCGGCCAAACCTTTAGGAATCTGAAACTTATTTTTTAGAATATAGTCCACACTGCGAACCATGTAAGAAACCACGGGTTCAGGGGTATAATAAACCCCCCTAGACTCACGCATTTTACTATCGTATTCGGCTAAAAAAGTCTCATAAAAGTGAACCACAGGATCCTGCTTGCGCGTGCGTTTTCCAAAGCTGCTAAGAATACCATCCATGTCCGTTTGTTGTAAAATAGTCGCTAGAGTATCCACGGCCCAAGTAATTCGCTCATCTAATTCTGTACCAGCAATTTGATGAAAAATTCCCCGCAAAAAAGGGTTAGTTTTCGGTAGTCGAAATCCCGCCGTTTCCCTGGAAAAAGAACTTATTTGATCCGTATTACAGCGTGCTGCGAATAAACCATAACAGATTGTTTGTGCATACATATCCGCGAACTGCGCTTCATTGAGATCACTAATTAAAACTCGTTGAAAAGATTGCAATTGTTGCCGCAACATTCCCCCGCAATCTTGATCTTTTAAAGCTTGGCCGATTGCATCTCGAATTAACTGCGCTAAAGCGGCCATTTTTTTCGCCAATTCTCGCGGTGTTGTGATCTGAATAACTTTTGAGAGGAAAAATTGACAGAATAATTGTTCTACTTGTAAAATACCCTGGGAATCAGGTTTAATTTGCTTTTTTTGATTAAGACTTGCCACGGCAGCTGATAGACGCAATTCTCCCGATACATACCAACGAAATTCTAAATGATCAGTGATAATTAAATTACCCAAAGCCTGTAAATAACGTTTTATTTGGGGAGTATTTTCAACCTTTTTGAGAGAAGTTCCGATATCTTTTGCTTCCAGATGGCCAATTTCTACTATACCCTGATTAATCACAAAATCCGGAGCGCCACAAGCAATCCTTTTGGGTTCATTGAGAGCTTGTAGGTTATTATTTAGGGATTCAATTAATTTTTTTAAAGCAGGACGATAACTGTGTTCTGTGGCGTTACCCTGTTGATAAATGCCTGTGATTTCCTCTAGATATTTTGGCAATGAGTTACTCATTATCGTTGCGACATACAAACGTTCTTCTATAGATAAAATATAACCTCATTTAGCCCCAATATCCCCACTTGCTGTTAAATTGATTTCCGTTCACTTCACCCAGGGGAAGGGGGGACTTCTGGCGAGATTTGAGTTAAACTAGAAAGGTTGACTATTGACAAACATCGATCGCACAGGAGTAAATTATGTCTAGAGTCTGTACTATGACGGGGAAAAAGGCCAATAACGCCTATGCGGTGTCCCACTCCCACCGTCGCACCAAAAAATTACAAGAAGCTAACCTACAATGGAAAAGAGTCTGGTGGTCGGAAGGCAACCGTTGGGTAAAACTACGCATCTCCACCAAAGCTATCAAAACCATTGAAAAGAAAGGATTAGCCGTCTTCGCTAGAGAAGTAGGCTTAAACTTGAATTTGTACTAAGCGAGTAGTTCAGAAGTGGAGACGAATCGGCCGTATCGTTGACTCCTCTGCTTTTGATTATTAAGTATTGCAACAGGGCGTGATGTGGGGTGAAAACTACCTTTAAGATTAAAAACTTAAAACGACCTGTTCAGGAGAATTTCAATGTATTCAACCCTATTAATGGCCGCCACCGTCGTGCAAGGTTCCAGCGAATGGAGTCCCAAAGTGGCGATTGTCATGATTATCTGCAATATTCTCGCTATTGCCTTCGGTAAAGCGACTATTAAACAACAAAATGTCGGTCCTGCTTTACCTTCCCCCGCTTTATTCGGTGGTATGGGATTAGGCGCTTTACTGGGTACTACCAGTTTTGGTCATGTCCTCGGCGCCGGTGTCATCCTCGGTCTCTCCCGTCTGGGAGTTATCTAAATCTGTTTTGATTTTCTCAATCGGTGGCCAAAAGTCACCGATTTCTTTTGTGAAAAATTCTGGACTATATAATAAATATGACCTTACCTCAAAAAAACTCTTTTTGGTACGATGAGCGATTTCAGAAGATTTTTTTACAGGTAATTATCCTGCTAATTGTCTGCCTAATTTTCTGGTTTTTTGGTCGCAATTTAGTGATTAATTTCCAACGCTTACGCTTAAGTTTTGGCTTTGGCTTTCTCTTTGATACTGACCGACCAGCCTCTTTTGCTATTGGTGACTCTCCTATTGCCTACAGTCCCACCGATACCTATTTTCGCGCTCTTTTGGTGGGATTAGTTAATTCCCTCCGCATTATGATTACTGGCATATTTTTGGCGATTAGTCTGGGAATAGTCATCGGGTTAGGTCGCTTGTCGGATAATTGGTTAATTCGTCAGTTGGCAACAATTTATGTGGAAACTATTCGCAATACTCCCCTATTATTACAATTATTTTTCTGGTATTTTGCTGTCTTTTTGAAACTGCCCAAAATTGAGGAATCTTTAGAGTTTTTTAGTAGTGTATTTTTAAATAACTCAGGAGTCTATTTACCTTTCCCCTCTAATAGTTTTAGGACATGGTTAGCCTTATTTATCATTGCTTTAGGAATAATTATCTCAATATCTTTATACCTAAAAAATAAACTTAGTTTATGTCTAACTAGCCTAATACTCCTAATTATAATTCCTCTAATCTGGGGTTTACAATGGCAAAGTCCCCAAGTTAATCCTCTTAATCAAAATATTGACTTTGGTTTACATCTTTCTTCCGAGTTTGCCACCCTCTTAATCGGTTTAACTGTTTATACAGCTGCCTTTATCGCAGAAACGGTACGGGGAGGGATTCAATCGGTTAATCGGGGACAATGGGAAGCAGCTAAAGCCTTGGGATTAAAACCTTTATTAGTGATGAGATTAGTAATTTTTCCCCAAGCTTTGCCAGTGATTATTCCTCCTTTAACTAATGAATGTTTAAACCTGGTTAAAAACTCTAGTTTAGCGATCGCTATTGGTTATAATGATATTTATGCTATCTCTAGTACCATCGCTAATCAGACAGGAAAAGCTGTAGAGATGTTAATAGTAGTTATGGCCACCTATTTATTCTTTAATCTGGTGATTTCTCTGGCTATGAATCAATTAAACCAACGGGTAAAAATTCAGGAAAGATAGGGTGTATTAGCAAGCGCCTAACGCACCGAATCGCACCAGAATTGAGCGATAAATTAATTAAGGAGCATTAGCAGAATATAAAGCGGTGATAATTGCTGTCACCGCAGGACTAAGACTAGATAAAACCACCACAGAAGCGGTGGCAATGATGATAGTAGTAGCCATTCTCACCATACCATCTGTACCTTTTTGATAGGCATCAAATTTATAATCTAAGCGGTCAACTTTTTGACCAAGTTCTTCTCGCAATTGAATCAACGCTGCTCTGATGTCATCATTACTGGGATTTTCGGGAATTTGCATGACCTTGATTAGCAATCAACTAACAACCGCCTATATTATAGCAGTTCTTAGCCATAAATTACAATTTTTTATCAGGAGGAGGAGTCAATCGCCAGCGCACTAAAAAACTATCAATACTTTCTAAACATTCCAAGTCATCTTTAGGTAAATAAGAATCTTTTGACAAGAAAGAAAAAGCCTGCTGAAACTCTTGACTATCAGCTTGAATTGGACTAGCAAAATGACAAGGAATAACCTGTTTAATCGGCCATTGGCAAATTTTATCAACCCATTGACTAACCTCGTCAGTAGTGCGATTAAGAATCAAAGTTTGCAAAATTGGCGCGACTATTAACCTCCCCTCGCGACGCAAATTTAAAAAAGTCCTTTGCCAATCATCACCCCATTGAAAAGGGAATAAACCAAAATAGGCTTTTTTACTCCTTTCCTTAGCATTAAAAGCATCTCTAAACACCTTAATCCAATTGGGAACAGCTAAAACAGGAGGTTGAAAATAAAGAGCAAAAAGACAAATTCTTTGCCAACCCCGACGGCGATTTTCTGGGGTATCCTCTACCAGATCCTTAGCACTATTTTTAGCGTGAAACAGCAGCGGATAGGGGTCTAATTCTAAAATAGCGGGAGGATTTTCTGGGATAGAAATAATGCCATCAGTCAGCAGCAGAGTTTGAGAGTAGTGATGAAAAAAAGCCACTTCCGAGAAGTATCCCACATTCAGATCAATTGCGGGTAAAATTTCATAACTAAAATCTTTTCCAAAAGGAGTGGTTGCCGAGTCAGCAGGTAAAATTTCCGTTCGTTTTGCCGGTAAACCCAACCAACTCAAAGGTAAATTAAGAGGAAAACTCCATTGATTAGGAGCAACATAAACTATAGCCTTAGGAAAATAACGGGCAAAAGGACCGACAAAAACCTTATGTTCAATCCCAGAAATCGTCGGCAAAATAATATATTTAACTTCCCCGTGTTCACTTTCCAACTCACGCATCAAGCGAATACATTCCGGAGTCGGGGCCACTGGTGCATAAACAAATAAACCCCCAGATGCTAACCTAATTACCGTCATGCGAATCGGCACAACCACATAAAAAATACCCTGCAATTGCTCAAATGTCCAGAGCGTATCTTTCACCACTTCTTGGCGAATTGTCCGTCTTTGACCATAGGGATAAAGTGGTACAATTGGCCAAAAAGGCCATGATAAATCTTGCGGACTAATTGCGGCTTTTGTCATCGTCTGATTCTATCGCTGAAAATCTCTATTTTAGTTATCATAAACCCTTCTAATCCCCATGACTGATAAACTGCCCATTGATTCTTTGGTCAATACTTGGAATAGTCTCACGGGGGAAGTGATGAAAAGACTCCCCATCGACCAGTTGACTAATACTGTCCTCCAGTGGTTTAGTGTTAGTGACACTCAAGTGGCGAAAATTTTAGAAAAAGTCCGTCAAGAATTACCCACCACCGAGGCGCTGTTAATCGGCAAACCGCAAACGGGAAAAAGTTCGATTATTCGGGGAATAACGGGAGTTTCGGCGGAAATCGTCGGGCAAGGTTTCCGTCCCCACACCCAAAACACCCAGCGCTACACCTACCCCGCAGAAGACTTACCCCTGTTGATTTTTACCGATACGGTGGGGTTAGGGGATGCCTATCAACACACAGACACGGTAATCGCGGAATTATTAGCAGATTTAAGCGAAAACACGGGACGCGCCCAAGTTTTTATCGTGACGGTAAAAATTAATGATTTTGCCACCGATAGCCTCCTAGAAATTACCAAACAACTGCGGCAAAAATACCCTAAAATACCCTGTTTACTGGCTGTAACCTGTCTTCATCAGCTTTATCCTCCTAATACCGTTGATCATCCCCCTTATCCTCCCGATTGCGAGGATATCAATCGCGCCTATCAAGAAATTAAAGAAACTTTTAAGGATTTATATGACAATTCTGTGCTAATAGATTTTACCCTAGAAGAAGACGGTTATAACCCCGTTTTTTACGGTTTAGAGGCATTTAGAGACAATTTAGCCGATTTATTGCCAAAAGCCGAGGCTAACACCATCCACCAACTTTTAGATCGGGAAACCAGCAATAAATTAGGCAATCTCTATCGGGACGTGGCCCGACGCTATATGTTAGCCTTTTCCGTGATAGCGGCAACCTTGGCGGCGATTCCCTTACCCTTAGCGACTATGCCCGTGTTAACCGCCCTACAAGTGTCAATGGTGGGGGTTTTAGGCAAATTATACGGTCAAGTCTTAACCCCATCCCAAGCCGGCGGAGTCGTAAGTGCGATCGCTGGCGGCTTTTTGGCCCAGGCCATCGGTCGGGAATTGGTGAAATTTATCCCCGGTTTTGGCAGTGTCATCGCCGCTTCTTGGTCCGCTGCCTATACCTGGGCCCTAGGAGAGGGCGCTTGTGTCTATTTTGGCGATTTAATGGGGGGTAAAAAACCCGATCCTAAAAGGATTCAAAGGGTGATGAAAGAGGCTTTTTCTGCTGCCCAAGAAAGATTTAAAAATGTCGCTACAGGGGAAGATAAAATGTAGTTATTAGCCTCTTAAGTGTTGGAGATGAAGCAGCCTAAGACAAGTAGCATATCTTCAATTTAGCGAGATTTTAGTAATATTCGTCAGCTTTAGCCCCACTGGAAATTTACTTGGGTTTCTGAACCAGATCGATGGTTCAATACAGTTGAATTTATCCCGTTCAAGTAATAGACAAAACATATAAAAAATGTGCCATCAGTTTCAGTGAGTAGCAGTATAATGGCTTTATGCAGTTTGACTGGGATAAAAATAAGGCAGAATGCAATCTATCAAAATACAAAGTCTCATTTGAGGAGGCAAAAACTATTTTTGATGATTCTCTCTATGTTGAATTCTACAATCGAGATCATTTAGAACGAGTTGATATTATGTTAGTTAAAGGAATTAAAAAAGGCAAAATTATTGAGTTATTAGAGGAAGTTGATTTTCCCGATAATGAAGAGGTATTAGTAGAAATTAGAGAGGTTAATGATTTTTGGTCAGCCTTGCAAGATTTTAGGCAAAGGGTAGATTTGACAAGTCTTGATGATGATACTTTTGATAATTGACGCGACAACTCAACGGGGAGAGATGTTCATTTATGACTCTCAAGTATTTACTAGATACTAATGTTTTGTCAGATCATGGCTCTTATACCAGTTATCTTAGCCGTTGTTGTAGTACCTTAAACCCTATACTTTACCCACAGTTAAAAACGAAAGGAAAAAGGCAGTAAATCCGAGAGATTAAAACGATAATTTTGCTGAGTTCCACAGATAATAATCTCCGCTTGCGGCGCTAATTCGGCTATCCATTGACGACAGGCTCCGCAGGGAGTTAACTGACTAATATCATCCTTGTTCACCCCATCGATACAGGCTATAGCGATCGCCCGTACTTCTCGATCGCCCGCTGCGACTATTTGCGCTAAAGTTGCCCTTTCCGCGCACAAACTCAAGCCATAACTAGCGTTCTCTACATTAGTACCAGCATAAATCTTTTTATCTGTCAAGACCGCCGCCCCCACCCGAAAACGGGAATAGGGAGAATAGGAAAGTTTCGCCACTTCCCGAGCAGTGTCACAGAGTTGTTGTCTTTCTTGGTCAGATAGGGTCATCGGCTGCCGATAGCAGGAATTGGGGAAGTGGGGTGTGGGGTGTGGGGTGTGGGGTGTAGGGTGTAGGGTGTAGGGAGTTTTCTCAGTTAACTGATAACTGATAACTGATAACTGACTCCTAACCCAATGGTAGATGTTGGATTGTTGCGGGAGTTCTATTTTCCGACAAAGATAAGCAAAAATTATTTATTGACTGCAAAAACTTGAGAATATTTAAATTAACATTCCGCAATATTTATAAATTCTTAAGAATTAATTGAGAAAGATTTTTATTTAACAACGATGTTATCAAGGTTACAGCGATTTGATAGAATTTCATAATGGGGTATTCTGTGCTTTTTTGGGCAGCAGTGGTTGAAACCCTTGCCACACCTAGAAGGTGATTCTAATTAAGACGGGTAAATCAGTCAATTTCACCCACAACGATGATCTTTTTTTTATGTAGTTTTATTGCAAAAAAAAAGTTTTTTTGACAAAAAGCACAAAGTATGATATACGCCAAAGTATTTCTGGCTGCGAGTAATTATTGTAGAGAGGGGAGAGGGGAGAATAAATAAAAATAATCTCCTGACTCGGAGAATACTGACCCCTAACCCCATCAACAAACTTTTTCAGCAAACCCTAACTTACCACTTAACATTTCCCTGACGATTTTAGCGGTAGCGGGGGCTAATAAAACCCCGTTGCGGTAGTGTCCCGTGGCCAGAATAACGTTATCGTATCCGGGCAAATATTCGATGATGGGAGCGGATTTTTTCTCCGGTCGCGGTCGCTTACCGGACCAAGTACGCACGATCGCACCCGCAGCCAAAGAGGGACAAAAAGTGATCGCCTTTTGATACACTTGCTCTAATAGGGCAGTATCGGGGATAATTTCGCCCTTTTCGTCCATAAATTCCACCGTTGCCCCAATCCAGTATTCTGCTCGGGCCAAAGGCAGAATATGCAGGTCATTTCCCGTTAAAATCGGCTTAAAATCGGAAATTTCTAAGGGTTGCGTCAATTTTATCTGTAAAGCTTGCCCTAAAACCGGTCGAATCTCCACTGGATGGGTAAGAGTTTCGGTTAAAGCAGTAGAACCAATTCCCGCACAAAGAATCAAAGAGTCGGTTTCCTCTATACCATTGGAACTATAAACCTGGGTGCATTGCCTCAAATTAGAGCCTTGAAGCTCTGTCTTGCCAAAATTTTCAACTTTTACCCCAAATTGACATTTAACCCCCCTTCTTGCCGCAGCAGTGACGAGAGCCTCCGTGAGCAGGACTGGGTTAATTTGACGATCACTGGGAGAATAGATAGCACCCTGGAGATGCTCCCCGGCCACCTGGGGACATTTTTGCTTTAAAGTCTCTTTATCCCAGATTTCTAGACAATATCCCTGTTCTTGGCGGATTTGGGCTAACTTGCGCCAATTTTCTTCGTCTTCGGCACTCGTTCGCAGTAGGACAATACCATCACGGTTACAGGGAATAGTCAGTCCGGTGAGGGATTCTAGCTCAGGAAGGAGGGTTTCGTAGCGTTTTAAACTTTCTTGCCGCAGTTTCCAGGCTCTACCTTTAGTTTTATGGCTGATAATCCCCATTAAAATCCCTAGGGCTGCCCCAGTTGCTCCTTGTCCTGGTTTTTTTTCATCGATGAGGGTAATTTCTAATCCTTCGATGGCGCTTAATTCGTAGGCAATGGTGGCCCCCACTATCCCCGCACCGATGATGACAATTTTAGTCATAAACTCCAGAGGCTATTTTTCTAGTGGGAATAGGACTAAAAAAGGGTTGAACAGGTTGCAACCCCGATAATTAATTACAGAACCCGGAAAATGAAAGGATAACGGAAAACCTTATAGGCATCTTTCCAGACTTGCAGGATAGCAAGAATGGGGAGAACAATATTCACCACAGCAAGAATCGGTAAGAGCAAATAACCGATTAAAACCCAAATTAGAATCCCGGCAATTAGGTAGTATAACCACATATTCAGGTGAAAGTTTAAAGCTTCTTTGGCGTTTTCCTTCACCGTTTCATCATCGGAAATGAAATAAATAGCTAAGGGAATCCCCACCGATACCAGCGTAGCACTCAAAAAGATCGAAGCATGACAAGCCACGGATAGGAGTCTTTTTTTGGTTAAATCTTCACTCTTGACCATCGGGTTTATCCCCCTAAAATTGGCGGAGAAAGCGGATATCACTATTATAACAACGGCGAATATCGTCTATCTCATGTAATACCATAGCAAATCTTTCCACGCCAAAACCAGCAGCAAAACCCGTATAGATTTGGGGGTCATAACCGACTGCTTTTAAGACATTGGGATCCACCATACCACAGCCCATCACCTCCAACCATTTGCCTTTCCACTGCACATCTACCTCGGCCGAGGGTTCGGTAAAAGGGAAGTAGGAAGCGCGGAATTTAACTGGTAAATCGGCCCCAAACATTTGCTTAAGAAATTCTTTAATTGTTCCTTTCAAATCCGTAAAGGTTAATCCCCGGTCCACCGCTAATAATTCCACTTGATGGAAAACCGCCGAATGGGTTGCATCCACGGTATCGCGACGATAAACGCGGCCCGGGGCCACAATCCGAATCGGGGGTTCGTGACTTTCCATGTAGCGAATCTGCACTGGGGAGGTATGGGTCCGCAATAAACGACCATCCCTCAAGAAAAAAGTATCCTGCATATCCCGGGCCGGATGGTCAGCAGGGATATTTAAAGCCTCAAAATTATAATAATCGCTTTCTACCTGCGGCCCGGTGGCGATGCTGTAACCCAGACCGACGAAAATATCGATCATGCGATCAACTGTGCTATTTAAGGGGTGAATTCGCCCTAAAGGACGGCTCAGAGCAGGTAGGGTGACATCGAGGGTTTCCGCCGCTAATTTCGCCTTAATTTGGGCATTCTGGAGACTTTCTCGCTGGGATTCCAGCAGCGATTGTACTAATTCTTTGACCTCATTAGCGATCGCACCGAGACGCGGTCTCTCTTCGGGGCTTAATTTGCCCATTTCGCGTAAAATCTGCGATAATTCTCCTTTCTTACCGAGATAATTCACCCTTAGCTGTTCTAAGTCTTCTAGGGTTGTTGTTTCTTCGATGGAATTTTCCGCTTTCCCTACTAAGGTTTTTAGGGCAGTTTCGATCGGATGGGGGGATAAACTCATAATTAGGGCATTTTCTAGGGCAGCATTCTAGTCTAGTTTATCTGCTCCGGTGGCGGGAGCGGCAGCATCGATCAAAGCTAATAGCTATGTGCTAGGATGGAGGTTGAGAATAAAAGTCGGCACTGCGGCTCGTTGTCAGTATTAATGGTCAAAGCGTTTCTGTTTAGTATTGGTTCAGCTAGTTCCCGAAATCTTGGTTCTCTACAAATCTGTTGTTTTTATCTGTGCAAGGATAGGTTTTATGTCAATTTATGTTGGTAATCTCCCCTTCGAGGTTGACCAAGAAGACGTAGTTGAGGTTTTTAAGGAATACGGTACAATTAAGCGCGTTCACCTCCCCATGGAGCGGGAAACGGGAAGAAAACGCGGGTTCGCTTTCGTGGAAATGGAAACCCCAGAGCAAGAAGCGGCCGCTATTGCCGCTCTTGACGGCGCTCAATGGATGGGACGAGAATTAAAAGTCAATCAAGCTCGTGAAAAAGAACCCAGATCTTCCTTCGCTGGTGGCGATCGCAATCGGGAGCGTCGCTACTAATCCCCAATCCCAACCATTCTAGGCTATGATTACCTAACTTGTTTTCATTGTCAACAGGGGAAGCGATCGCTAGTTTCCCCGCTTGTCTATCTAATATCCCAAGGAGATTCTTGTGGCTAAACGTCGTAATTTGAAAAAAGAAAAAGCGGAACGCAACCGCGCCTACGCTCGTCAATTCCGGGCTGCCTCTAATCGTACCACCACCAGAGGAGGTAGAGGCGGTTATTCCAGCGATCAAAGACAATCTTCGGAAAATGAAGGGGCAGCCGATACCTAATCTGCTGACTTAGTTAAACTAGCAATAAAAGCCCTAGCCTCGCTTTTATTGCTGACTATTCCATCTAAAGTCGCCCCCAACACCGCCGCAAGTAACGATTTAAACTGGGGACCGGGTTGATAACCCAAAGCTTTTAGGTCATTGCCGTCGATAGGAGCCTCAATCTGCGACCATTTAGTTAAATATTGCCAGATTAAACCCCGAATCCTAGTCTGACTCCTCATCGCCACCAGTAACAAACTAGGAACCTGATAACCATTGAAAAAGCTGACGATTTGACTAACGGGCTGATCATAAGCAAAATTATTGCTAATCTCCCTTTCCATAACTTCTAGTTTTTGTAAACGCGCCACACTATCTTTGGGCAATTGTAAATTATTAGCGATCGCTATTCTTTCCCCCACAGCCAGAGAAGCGATTAATAATTCCAACCGCATTAACCAAGCATTCACCGGCAATTCCAGACTTAAACAATCTAACCAACGACTGAGACAGCGCAATTGTCGCCATAAAGCCCGATTTAAACTTAAATCTCCGTGTAAACAGTGCAAAGCCCCCAAATCGGCCAACTTTTCTAAGGCACTTTCCCAGTAATCCGCCTCTAAAATATAATTCAACTCCGCTTTTAAACGGGACTGTAAAGCGGGTGCATTCTGATTTTGTTGCCGTGAGCGATCATAAACCCCACTTTCGATCGCATACCTAATATAGCTTTCTGTCAAGGGTTCAATAACAAATCCTAACCGAGTGGCAAAACGCACCGCTCGATAGATACGCGTCGGATCCTCGATAAAACTATTAGCGTGGAGAACCCGGATTTGTTGGGCGCGTAAATCCAACGTACCGCCAAAAAAGTCGAGTAATTCCCCCTCTTTCGGCGAAGTTAGGCGAATTGCCAGAGCATTAATTGTAAAATCCCTTCTATACAAATCCTGTCGAATCGAACTAGCCTCCACTTGGGGATTACTGGCAGGATAGGGATAGAATTCCGTGCGTGCCGTGGCGATATCCACCCATAACGAGCCAAAACGCTCATCTTTGTGCCATAACAAAGCCGCCGTCTGAAATTCCCCGTGAATCGATAACCGGGCCCCCGGATAAATTTCCTGTAAACAATTAGCCAACTCTACCCCCGCACCCACACCGGCGGCGCGATGGCAGCCATCCACCACTAAATCGATATCCTGTAACAATAAAGTATCCCTTTCTGTGGCTAAAAGTAAATCGCGCACCGCACCCCCAACCAGATAGAGATGCCAACCGCGTTTTTGAGCGGCAGCGGCGGCAGCTTGCAGGAATGACCATAAAATCGACTCTAAACGCTCTTTAATCGCTGGTAAAAGACAGGAAACCAAAGCAACCCCTTCAAAACGCACCCGCTCATTTTGATGAATCTGTCTTAATACATCTGTACGAGTGACGATACCGACTAACTGCCCGTTTTCTAGTACAGGTAAACGCCCCAAATCGTACGTTACCATCAGTGACTCGATTTCCTGAAGGGAAGTGTCGGGGGTAATAGTTTTCGGATTACAAGTCATGTATCCCTTCACAGGAGAGCGAGAAAAGCCGTGATGGAGAGCTAAATCGAGGTCACGACGAGAAATCACCCCAACTAAGCGATCCTGCTCATCTACCACCGATAAACCCGAATGGCCGTAACGGAAAAGGATGCGCTCGGCTTGAGATATGGAAGTATCGGGACGAATTGTTCGCACTGGGGAAGACATTAAATCCCTAGCGGTGGGAGAAGGGGGAATTTGGGCAATTAAGTCCCCCAGCAGTTGGTTTAACTGTTGAACTGGCTGAACATCGCGAAAACTCACCGAAGCGGCCTGAGCATGACCACCGCCGTTATAGGGGGAAAAAAGCTGATATAGATTCACTCCATCGATTCTAGAGCGACCAATCACAGTTAAACGCTGTCGGGACTTATCTTCCTCGTCTTTACTATAACTATGGCCAAAAAGTAGCGCATCACTATCGGATAATTCCAGTAGGCGCTCGGCCACACTAGACAAACCAGGGATAAAATCGGCAGTATGGAGAAGAACGTGGGCGATTTTACGGTCATGGATCGTTTTAATCTCTAGATTTTCCCAAGCAAGGCTAAATAACTCCTGTAAGCGCGGGGAAAAACTCGGTTGACAGTATTGGGCGATCGTTTTAATGTTAGCAGCACAGGTCATTAACCAAGCCAAAGCATAGGCATCCCTGGGGGTACTACCGGCAAAAGTCAGGGAACCCGTGTCAACGTGAATACCGAGTGCCATTACCGTCGCTGCCATCGAGTTTGGTTTAATGTGGGCTTTTTGTAAAGCTTCGACAATTAAAGTCGTGGTGGCTCCCACCGCTTCTAAATGGACGCTAGAGGCATGAATATCGCTTTCACTATCTAAATGATGATCATACAATTCGATCGCCTGTAAATGCCCTAAATCGAGCCACTGGGAGGCTTTTCCCAGACGCTCTCGCCACTGATTATCAACGATAATTAAAGAGCGAATACGGGCCGGATTGACACTACGCAGTTCAATTAAAGCGAATTCATCCCGATGCAGGGCCAAAAATTCCCTTACTGTTGGGTGCGCTCCCCCCGTTAACACAATGCGACTACCCGCTTTCAGCAACGATAAACCCACCGCTGCCCCCAAAGCGTCAAAATCCGCCGTTTGATGACATAAAATTAAATCCATATTTTTTAGCAAGGAGAAGTTATCGGGATTTTTTCTGTATCTATTGTTACCGAATACTCGGAAATAACCGCAGCAAGAACTATAAGTTAGCAAATCATGACTGAGAGAAACCCATGTTATTCAAAATTTTAGTAATTCTCCATACCCTAGGGGCGACCGTCTGGGCCGGTGGTCATTTATTGTTGGCAGTCACCGTTCTACCCCAGTCCCTCAAAAACCGAGAACCAGACCGAATTCGTCAATTTGAGCAATATTTTGAAGGTTTTGGGTTATCTGCGCTATTGTTACAGGTAATAACAGGCCTAGGACTGACTTGGATTTATTTGCCCGATTTTCGTGATTTTTGGTCATTTGATAGTTTTTTATCGGTTTATATAGCAATTAAGTTAGCTTTACTGCTCTTAACTCTCATCTTAGCCCTTCATTCCCGCTTTTTTCTCATCCCTAAACTGAGCGAGGAAAACTTAAATTTCCTCGCCCTGCACATAGTCGCCGTCACCACTCTAGCAGTATTATTCGTCATTTTTGGTGCTGGCATCCGTTTGGGGGGCCTCAACCATTAGCTTTTAGCAGTTCAGCAGTCTGGAGACCTTTCTAGGCTAGGTTTGGCGAAAACGCAAAAATACTGTAGTCTGAGCAGGGTATCACAAAGAGTCACTTTCCCCACCTAACCCTTGCCCTGCTGCTTTTGGCAAGGATAGACAATGGAAAAAAGTTTTCAGCCCCGCTGCGGCTAGGTAGTCACTGGCAGTAAAATTAATATGCTCGTGGATTCGGTCTGACGGGGATATATCCTTTAACCCCTGATTCAGGCAGGAGTTAGAGGAAGGGTCGTCCAGTTAAAGTTGAGTGGAAGCGAGGCTCTTCCATACAAGTATCAAATCTGGGAGAATTATCTAAATAAAGATCAACTGCTTTAGGAGAACCCAATCATGTCTATTGTTTTTCAATTTTTTCTCATTGCCCTAGTTTTATTTTCCTTGCTGATGGTAATTGGTGTCCCCGTTGCCTATGCTTCCCCCCAAAACTGGGACCAATCGAAACCCCTTCTCTATCTGGGTTCGGCAATTTGGGCAATTTTAGTGGTTGCCGTCGCTATTTTAAACTTTTTAGTGATTTAGCCTTGATCAGGAGACGGGAGGAGATAGGGTGATAGGGTGATGAGACAGTTTCCCCACCTCCCCACTACCCCATCTCCCCACCTCCCAATTCATAATTCATAATTCATAATTCATAATTCCCACTCCTAACCCCTTTTGCCTATGACTGTTTTTGAGGGAAATTTTACCGAGGATATATCCTCTTTGCGCTTTGCGGTCGTGATTGGTCGTTTTAATGATCTCGTCACTGATAAACTGTTATCAGGCTGTCAAGACTGTCTCAAGCGTCACGGGGTTGATGTTAATCCCGATGGCACTCAAGTGGATTATATCTGGGTACCGGGTAGCTTTGAAGTGCCAATGGTAGCCCGTCAAGTCGCCCTTTCCCACCGTTACGATGCCGTTATTTGTCTAGGGGCAATTATTCGCGGCCAAACGCCCCATTTTGACTACGTTGCCGCCGAGGCCGCTAAAGGTATCGCTGCGGCCGCTTTTCAGACAGGTGTTCCCGTTGTCTTCGGTATTCTCACCACTGATACTCTACAACAGGCTCTCGAACGGGCCGGTATTAAAAGTAATTTGGGCTGGAATTATGGCCTATCTGCCCTAGAAATGGCTAGTCTCATGCGTCAATTGCGCCCCCGGGATGAAGATAAACCCCTAGGATTATTGCAAAATAATCCCCCACAGGCACTGATAGAAGGCTAAGAAAATTCCCCCAGCATTTAGGATTTTAGCTGTCCCCACTCCCGGAGTTCCACTGATGAGCGCAGCCCAACAGAACAAATATATTAACCAACTCAGACGGCAATTAGTCAACGCTGTGGAGAGAATCAAGACTCTGGAATTAGATTTAGAACCAGAGGGGCGGATTACGGCAGCTTTTGAGGCTATGGAACGGCATATAGATGAAAAATTCGCCGCCATTGACAAGCGTTTTGATCGCTTGGAACATCAGTTCAACCGACTACAGGCTAAGATAGAAGTAGTTCTCGAAGCTATTACCGGTTTGGGGGACTTGCCAGAACATGAATTATTGTAAAAAAATGCTCCCAACTACTTGACAAATGCTCTGAGATTTGGCATACTTGGGGAAGTGTGAAAAAAACGGCTTGCGGGCATAGCTCAGTGGTAGAGCGTCACCTTGCCAAGGTGAATGTCGCGCGTTCGAATCGCGTTGCCCGCTTGAAAAAATCTTGGAATATACCTTAAGGTCAGGATGAATAATTTAGGGATATCCCTTAAGATGGGAATTACCCGTGAGCAACAGGGTTGAGGATTTTGGGCAACCGTTGAATCCCTTAGCTATTGACCGCGGGCGACTAAAAACAACCGTTTATAAACAAAAATTTAGCTTGTGCGACCGCATAAATATACCAAAATCGACCAACACCAAGACTATCCTTGTCCCTGTCGTCGGAAAGGGACATTATGCCCGATTTTATTGACCGATGCCTTTGGCTGCGATCGCTGTCAACAGATATTTGTGCTACAGGAAAACGGCCAAATTATCGAACAATTAGCCCCCCACTATCCCTATAAACGCACTTGGCGCTGGACGGGATTTCGTTGGGTGAGTACGAATCAGCGCCTTGGGCAAGAGGTATTACCCCTGATAATGGGGATAACTCTGTTATTATCGATCGTTTGGCTACCCTTAATTTTAAAATCACCGCCTGGGGTAAGCGTGATTTTTGGGGCAATTCTAGTTATGCTATTAGTTATTTTGCCCGCATTCATCTTTTGGTTAGCCTATCGACGCTAGACAAGAATCTATGATCGAAAGTTCCTCCACCCCCCCCCTGACGATCTTTAAGCAAGCATATAATGCTTTTCTGGCTCTAGGTCAATTTAATGGCAATGAAAGAAATCGCGGGGTAATCGCGATCGCTAAGGGCATTAAAACTGGCTTTGATCGCATTTTAGAAGCCAATACCCTCGATTTAGAAGTCAGTCGAGAGATGGCCGTCTCGGAACAAATGATTCGCTGGTTACGGTTAACTCCCGAACGTTTAGAGACGACGGTGGAGGTATTGCAACAACTAGCGGAAGCATCGGATCCGCTGCAACAGGTAATTAACGCGGCCTATCAACTGAATCCTTCCCAAACCTATTGCCAAAGGATGCCTTTAGGAGTGATTGCCTTCGTCTATGAAGGTTTTCCGGAATTAGCGATGGTAGCGGCGGGATTTTCCCTAAAAAGTGGCAATAGTTTGATTATTCGGGGTTCCAATGCCTCTAGTCATTCCGATGGGGTGATTACGGAAATTATCCAAGAAGCATTGGAAGATGTGGGTTTACCCGTGGATTGTGTCAGTGGTTTACCCTGTGATTCTAGTCCCTCCCTAGAGGAGTTGCTGACCCAGGAAAATTATGTTAATTTGATTATTCCCTACGGTCGCCCTAGTTTAATCGGTCGGGTGAGTCAATTGGCCACGGTTCCCGTTTTGCGTGCGGCCATGGGAAACTGTTATTTGTATTGGTCTCCTAGTGGCGATTTGGAGTTAGCTCGTCAGGTAATTATCGATAGTCATGGCAGTATACCCGATCCGGTCAATGCGATCGAAAAAGTTTTAATTAGTCCCCATCAAAATTCTTCGACTTTAAGTCGTTTGTTTAAAAGTTTGCAGGAAAAAGGCTTTAAATTGCGGGGAGATACCCGATTAGCGGCGGATTTTCCAGAACATTTAACCATTGCTACCGATAATGATTGGCAAAGACCCTATTTAGAAAAAACCCTGGCCTTTAGGTTAGTGGATACCCTCACTGATGCGATCGCTTGGATTAATAAGTATAGTAGCGGTCATGCGGATTGTATTGTCACCGAATCCTATCGAGAAAGTCGTCAATTTGCCATGGAGTCCGATAGTGCTTTAGTTTATATCAATTCTTCCCCCCGATTCGATCGCAATCCCAAACAGGGAGAATCGGTATTTTTGGGCATTTCCAACCAAAAAGGCCAGCGCCGGGGGTTAATCAACCTAGAAACCTTTACCACCCTTAAACAGGTGGTGCAGGGGTAGTTTTTTTCAGTGATCAGTGATCAGTGATCACTGAACAGTCAACAGTGATCAGTCAAGGCTCTTCGGTTTGTGTTATGCAATGGACGGGGGTTATAAGGGATGTAACCCTTATATAGAAAGGCATTTAGCGATTTTTGTCAATTGTTTTTGATCTAGAGCGAACTAATCCATTAAGTCTCTTGCCAGATAAGGATTTACTCGATTTATGCCCCCCCTATCGAACCATACCAAGTAACGAAGAGCCACAGTCAACAGTGATCAGTGAACTGAAAACTCACATCTGATAACTGATAACTGATAACTGATAACTGAGAAAACGGTAGCAATTTCTACCAAAAGTCAGAATAAAATTCGTTATTGTCATAAGGTCATGACGGAATGTAATTAAAACCAGAAAGAATGCGGATCGAGCAATTGCAAGCCTTTTTAGCCGTAGCCGATACGGGCAATTTCGGTCAAGCTGCCCGCCAGTGTGGAGTCACCCAATCGACTATTAGCCGGCAGATTCAATCCCTAGAAACCGATTTGGGCTTACCTCTTTTTCATCGTACCGCCCAAGCAAAATTAACCATTGCCGGGGAAAAATTACTGCCCCGGGCGAAACGAATTTGTCAAGAATGGATGAATATTCACAGGGAAATCACTGACCTACAGGCAGGAAAACAGCCAGAATTGTGCGTGGCGGCGATTCATTCCGTGTGCGCCCACTATTTACCGCCGATTTTGCCGAAATTTTGTGCTGAATACCCAGAAGTTCAGTTAAGAGTTACAGCCCTAGGCAGCGATCGCGCTTTAAAAGTCTTGCGGGATGGTTTAGTAGATCTGGCGTTGGTAATGAATAATCGTTTTCTCACCTCTAGCCCGGAGATGGTGGTAGAAATATTATATGAAGAAGCGATCGAAATTCTCATGGCCGCTAATCATCCCCTCGCCCAATACAAAGAAGTGCCATGGTCGGAATTAATCCCCTATCCGCAAGTGGTTTTCAAAGATGGCTACGGAATGCAAAGATTAGTACAAGAATGGTTTTCCCGTCAGGATGCCCACCTAAAAACTGTCATGGAATTAAACACCCTTGATGCTTTTCGCGGTGTGGTGCGTCAGGGTAATATTATCGCTCTTCTGCCCCAATCAGCCCTGATGGAAGCCCGCAGCGATGCTACCCTCGCCATTCGTCCTCTTGCTTGCCCCAACAACAAAAATCCCCACCCTAATCATGGTAAATTTCACCAGCGCCTCACCCGTCAGGTAGTCCTTGTCACCACCAGCGATCGCTTACAGATACCACCGATCGCTCATTTTTGTCAATTAGTGCGGCAAATGAATCAAAGTGTGCTAGAAAGCTTAGAAAACCACCCTTTACAGCCTTAGCAATCCCCATCAATCCCATTTACTCTTTATTTTCTTCCTTGAGATGAGCGATACTTTTCGAGAATTATTAAAAGCGATCGGTAGTGGCACCCATACGGGCAAAAATTTAACCCGTCCCGAAGCGGCGATGGCCACCAAGATGATGTTAACCCAAGAAGCAACCCCGGCCCAAATCGGTGCTTTTATGATTGCCCATCGCATTAAACGCCCCACCAGCGATGAGTTAGCGGGAATGCTTGATGCCTATGCCGAGCTTGGCCCGCAAATAACCCTAGAATCAGCCTCTTTTCAGCATCCGATCACTATTTTTGGCAATCCCTACGATGGACGCTCTCGCACTGCCCCGGTTACTCCGATCACTACTTTAATCTTAGGGTTGGCGGGGGTTCCCGTAGTCCTGCACGGGGGCGATCGAATGCCGACTAAATACGGTATTTCTCTCAAGGAAATCTGGCAGCAATTAGGAGCAGATTTTAGTCAATTATCCTTAGCAGCGGTTAAAGACTGTTTAATCACCACAGGATTGACTTTTTTCTATATTCCGCGCCACTTTCCCCTAGTACAGAATTTTGTCACCTATCGGGAGCAAATCGGTAAACGTCCGCCCATGGCCACGGTAGAGTTAATGTGGTCGCCTTTTGTCGGTAATATTCATCAGATATCGGGTTTTGTTCATCCCCCCACCGAAGATCGTTTTTGTGAAACTTTTGCCCTGAGAAATATCTCTCACTTCACGACTGTGAAAGGATTAGAGGGGAGTTGTGATTTAGCCTGTAATCGGACGGCGATTATTGGTCTGGGAAATCCCACCGATCCCCCTTCCTTTCAGCGATTTTTCCTAAATCCTCGCGATTATGGTTTTTGTCCCTCGGATTATCCCCTCGAATCTTTAGAAATGCTCACCGCTAAATTAAAGGGTTTATTAGCCGGAGAAAATAATGAATTAACCGATGCGGCAATTTTTAACGGTGGTTTTTATCTTTGGCGCTGTGGAATTGTCCCAGATATCCCCGCGGGTTTCCAGCAAGCACAACAATGTTTACAGTCAGGAAAAGCCCTTGCTAAACTAGAACAAATCCGTAATTATCTGGAAAGTCGGGAATAGATAGGAATAGGGCTTTAGGGGAAATTACTTCTCAATCAATCATTAATTCTAGAAGTTGGGCTAAGAAGGTAAACCCCAGAATTGGTGTAACTTCTAGGTTTAAAGATCAATGCTTTTGAAAAAAAATTTTTCCCGACTGCATCATTTCCTCGCTTAAGTGGGAAAGCTATGACTACGGTGAACGATTTAGAAGTTTCTAATTCCTATCACAGTCGCCCGTAGAGAAGCCATCATGTCCGCAATTAACCCCTCGACGCTCGAAACTGAATTGATCTCTCCCTCTTTTTCTATCTTAAAACTGAAGGGAAACTCGATCAACCTAGATGAAGATTTTCTCGGCAGTGATTTAGAAGATGATCTAGTATCTAGTCCTGAAAAAAGCTACAACAAAGGGACAACTACTGATTTAGTACGTTTATACCTGCAAGACATTGGCAGAGTGCCTCTACTCAAACGGGACGAGGAAGTTGAACAAGCGCAACAGGTGCAGCGTCATCTGTCTTTACTGAAATTCCGCGCCACCGCCGTTAAACAAGGTGATGCACAAGTACAGCAATTTGTCAAGTTAATTGAGATTCGCGATCAACTAACTGCGCAATTAGCCCATCGTCCCTCCCTAGAACGTTGGGCAAAAACCGCCCAAATAACCGTTTCTGAATTAAAAAATGCTTTAAAAGCAGGAAAACAGCACTGGGCCCACCTAGTGGGCTTAGAAGTGGGGGAATTAGAAGAAATTATTGCCCTTGGTACCCGTGCCAAAGAACAGATGATCAAGGCCAATTTACGTCTAGTGGTGTCGGTGGCCAAAAAATATCAGAATCGCGGTTTAGAATTATTGGATTTGATTCAAGAGGGAACCCTGGGTTTAGAACGCGCCGTCGAGAAATTTGATCCCAGCAAAGGCTATCGTTTTAGTACCTATGCCTACTGGTGGATCCGTCAAGGAATTACGAGAGCGATCGCAACTCAAAGCCGGATTATTCGTTTACCGGTTCATATTACCGAAAAACTCAACAAAATTAAGAAGGCACAACGGAAAATCTCGCAAATGCGCGGTCGCACTGCGACCGTAGAGGAAATTGCCCAAGAGTTAGCGATGACTCCTGAAGCTGTGCGGGAATTGTTGATGAAAGTGCCGCGTTCGGTTTCCTTAGAAATAAAAGTGGGTAAGGAAAAAGATACGGAATTAATAGACATTTTGGAAACCGAAGAAGTGTCTTCAGAAAATCGTCTTGTCTATGAATCTTTGCAAAGAGATATGAGAGAATTATTGGGAGATTTAACCACTCGCGAACGAGAAGTGATTGAATTGCGCTATGGTTTTCTCGATGGTAAATCCCATTCTTTAGGTGATATCGGTCGCACCTTGGAATTATCCCGGGAAAGGGTGCGACAAATTGAGTCGAAAGCGTTGCAAAAACTGCGTCAACCCCAACGATGTAACCAAATTCGCGATTATTTTGAAGCGTTGAGTTAGTTAGGGTATGTGGAAAAAGTTTGTCGTGGGGGTAGGGTATGGGGTGTGGGGTGTAGGGTTTTACCGATTTTGAGGAGGTCAATTACCTAATTTTCAGGGAAAAAGTACCTGAATTGTCCCCCCCGATCACTCCCATATCCGGTACTTTTTGATTTTCAAAAAGCCCAAAGACATTACCCAACAAGGTTTTTAGATT
The DNA here is from genome assembly GCF_003112475.1 of Microcystis sp. 0824. NCBI lineage: Bacteria > Bacillati > Cyanobacteriota > Cyanophyceae > Chroococcales > Microcystaceae > Microcystis > Microcystis sp. 0824. The sequence goes on from NZ_BDSM01000009.1 coordinate 118,616, forward strand.
TATTCGGCCAACCCTACCTAGACTATTATGGAAAATAATCTTTCTGAACAAATCGCTTACTATCAGGAACAAATTGATGCTAATCCTGAAAACGTGGCGAATTACTGGTATTTGGGGCTAAATTATCTACTCCAGGGCGATGAATCAGCCGCTAACACCTCTTAATTATCAGGAAAATCAATTTCCTCTAATAACTGAATAGTTTCGTTGACTAAAGGCTCATCTCTAACCCCGTGCGACAAATCTAACTTTGGGCGATCCTTCAATCATGGTGGCTGCCAATTGAGCAGAAGTGAAATCGTAGGGGACATTTAATCCTTGTTTGAGCCTCTTGGTCATTTCCTCAATATTAATTACTCCTAGATTTTCATTTCGGAAGGGAACCTCTATGTTCCCCGTCTTTTGCTCACCATCGAGGTTTCGTAGTCCTTTAGTAATCTTAGTTCCTTTTTTAATCGGATCTACACCACAATTAACGGATGATCCCTTAATTGAAAGGTCAAGGGTTTTGACTTCCCCGGCAAAAAAACAGAGTAAGATATTATCTGATAGCAGATCTCTTCGGAGTATGGTTAGTTTATTCTCTGGTCCGACAAAATCGATTCCAGTTACGGGAGTGACGTAACCTTCTATTTCTAAACCGGGCCAACCGGATACTACTTCTGAATTTAATAAAAAGCCAGTAATAGTTTTATCAGACTGGGTTTTGCTTCGGGGTAAACTGCGAGTTTGAACATCTAATCGTAAGTCTTCTTTCGTAACTCGTCCGACACTAAAAGCCCCATCTTGTAAGCAGTCAACCCAATAAGAGTCTATCCAAAAGAAGCGCAGAGATTCGGGGGGAAGTAACCGTGTATCGGGAACCAGATAGTTAAAAGGAACGTTTTTGAGTAATTCTAAATCTTGGAACCAATTGGCGATCGCTGTTGGTATATCCCCGTTAGTTTCAGTTGTGCCTTTGAAAGGTAGGTGCAGCACTTGTTGCTGTATCTGATGTAAATCTTGAGCTTTAGAGCGTTTCCAGTTAAAAATCTCAACAGCCAAGGATTGATTTTGTAGGGTCAGCATTCGTCCTAACTGCCAAGCCATAGCGTAGGAAACATCAAACATACCCGTATTAGGATCATAACGCATCAATTGATCAGCTATAGCAACAGTATCGGTATCGGTTAGCTTATCTTGGCTTTGGCCTGTACTTAAAGGACTATGATACCAAGAAACTGTTTTATCTCCTTGTCGCAGAGCGTGGTGGAGAGGTACATAACCTAAATCTAGGTATTGCTTCGCTGGATGATTGTTTTGGGAGGGAAGTCTGAGGGTATCGGGTTCGCGATCAATTTCTTTGAGCAGGGCATCGAAATTGTGCTTACTATTAACACAGGTAAAACTCCAACTAGCAAGGCTGACTAAACGGATGAAATCTTTAGGTCCTGCACCTTGATAGTCAAATTCTCCAGAATCCTTATCATAGCGTTCTTCAAGGGCGACTAAATGAACGGTACTTACTTCCCCTTTCTTGGGTAAACGGTTGCCTAAAATAGTGGCTAAAGGTTCGCTGAGAGGTTTATCGTTCTCGTTGGTTATTTGGTTAACAGACGCAAGGAGAGTCAGATCTTTTTCTGGAGGAAGAATCTTTTCTAAAATGTTTTTAGGGACATCAATTACCGTCACCACATCTTCATCATTTTGCCCCGGCTCGTATATAAATGTGGGGAATTTAGTATTACCAGAAGTTGCTTTTAGCTCCTTTAATTTAATCGTTTGTGGTTCAGGTTTTTCTGATTCCTGAAACAGAAGGAGAGCTAACCAAGGGAGATTAGAATTTGTTGATTTGATAGTACGCTCCCAAGGCAGAGTACCGCGTTTGAGGATGATATGGGGCAAGGCATTAGAATACTCGCCCAAGTTTCCCGCAGGGGGAAAAACGGCATAAATGACATCAGGAGTTAGGGGAGCAAAACGGTGGCCATCTACATAAAAGGTAAGCTCTTTACTGAATGTCTGCTCAGGTATTTTGTTGGAGCCTTCGGTTTTAACTTTTTGTTCAACCTCGACTGTGTAAGTACCACTATCTAGGGGAGGTTGGCGATGTTGGATGAATTGAACTTTAACTGTTGATGTGGACATGATTAATTGATTGTGGATTGTGGATTATGGCGATTTTGGATTTTGGATTGTGGATTGTGGATTGAGCATCCTGAAAATCTTCAAATCCTGAAAATCCTGATCAGATTTGGTATAAGAGGGGGGGAGAGGGGAGGAGTTACGGGTTTACTCATACTCTAATAACCCAAGTTGCTAGTTATAAGCTTCGCTAGATCGATTTTGTATTGTGGATTATGGCGATTTTGGATTTTGGATTGTGGATTGTGGATTGAGCATCCTGAAAATCTTCAA